>NZ_JANQDG010000152.1:0-55589 GCF_029891665.1 Anabaenopsis sp. FSS-46
AAAACACCTTTGCGAACCTTTGCGCGTACTTAGCGACCTTTGCGTTTAAACCCCGTACAGGCGATCGCCCCAAAGATACCCGACTTCTAGATAAATTATGGTAGAGTATCGCTAATTATGTGAGAATTCCGGGATCTAGTAGACTGCTAGCTAAATGATGGTAGTCAGATTTATCTGACTTCAGCTATCAGACAGGGGTTTATAACCCCTGACTCCCTGGGTAGCATCAAACGGGGTTTATAACCCCTGACTCCTCTAAATAAAAAACTAAATAAAAAACATAAACTTAAGTTAAATTTTGTTAAAATCAGGAAGAGTGTTAACCTTCACAACCATCCCCTACCCCAGAGAAACTTGATGCTGCGACTCGAACATATCAGTAAAATATATCCCACAGGTGAAGTTCTCAAAGATATTAACTGGGAAGTCAAACCAGGAGATCGCATAGGCTTAGTAGGAGTCAACGGAGCGGGAAAATCAACCCAGCTAAAAATCATCACCGGGGAAATAGAACCCACAGCGGGGGAAATAATTCGCCCATCCAGCTTACACATAGCTTACCTGAACCAAGAATTTGAAGTAGATCCGAGTCGCACAGTCAGAGAAGAATTTTGGCGAGTCTTTGCGCAAGCAAATCAAGTACAAATTTCCCTAGGGGAAGTACAGAGGGAGATGGAGACCGCCAGTTTAGAAGAACTAGATAAACTGATTAACAAACTAGATAGACTACAGCGAGAGTTTGAAGCCTTAGACGGGTATAACCTAGATGCAAGGATTGGGAAGATTTTACCAGAAATGGGCTTTGATAGCGAAGACAGCGATCGCCTAGTGAGTGCCTTTTCTGGTGGTTGGCAGATGAGGATGAGTTTAGGTAAAATTCTCCTACAAAAGCCCGACTTATTGCTACTGGACGAACCGACGAACCACTTAGACTTAGAAACCATAGAATGGTTAGAAAATTACCTCAGAGGACTAACCACCCCCATGGTAATAGTTTCCCATGATCGGGAATTTTTAGATAGACTGTGTACCCAGATTGTAGAAACAGAGAGGGGTGTTTCTACTACTTACCTAGGTAACTATTCAGCATACCTCCAACAAAAAGCGGAAAATCAACTCGCCCAGTTAAGCGCCTACGATCGCCAACAAAAAGAACTAGAGAAACAGCAAGCATTTGTAGACAGATTCCGGGCCAGTGCGACCCGGAGTACCCAAGCCAAGAGCCGGGAAAAACAACTAGAAAAAATCGAGCGCATCGAAGCACCCACAGCCAATGTAAAAACCTTACATTTTCGCTTTCCCCCGTCTCCGCGCAGTGGGAGGGAGGTAGTGATCATTAAAGACCTAACTCATGTCTATGATGATAAGATATTATTCTTAGCAACTAGTTTACTAATTGAAAGAGGCGATCGCGTAGCCTTTCTCGGTCCCAACGGAGCGGGTAAATCCACCCTATTAAGGGTAATAATGGGGACAGAACCAGCAACAGAAGGAACAGTAAAACTAGGGGACCATAACGTTATACCGGGATACTTCGAGCAGAACCAAGCGGAAGCCTTAGACCTAGAGAAAACAGTCATGGAAACCATCCATGATCAAGTACCCCAGTGGACAAACGAAGAAGTGCGCACACACTTAGGGAGATTTCTCTTTAGTGGGGACATGGTATTTAAACTAGTAGCGGCTTTAAGTGGTGGAGAAAAAGCGCGGTTAGCCTTAGCAAAAATGCTATTACGTCCAGCCAACCTCCTAATTTTAGATGAGCCGACTAACCACTTAGACATTCCCGCCAAAGAAATGTTAGAAGAGGCGCTACAAAACTATGATGGTACAGCCATAGTAGTGTCCCACGACAGGTATTTTATTTCCCAAGTAGCCAACAAAATCGTAGAAATCCGGGATGGGGAATTTCGTGTTTACCTAGGAGACTATCATTATTACCTAGAGAAAATTGCCGAAGAAAAAGAACAAGCCAGACTAGCAGCAATAGCTGCGGAAAAAGCTGCTAAAAAAGCGGCAAAATCTGCGGGAAAAAGGAAATAAGTAAAAATTCACTTGCACTGTAGATTAGCAGTGGTATTATTCGGATATTACAGAAAGTAAAGGGCAAGACTATGACCAAAGCACCTGTTGCTCCTGTGGTGCTAGTCATTTTAGACGGGTGGGGCTACCGCGAACAGCAGCGAGGAAACGCAATTACCGCCGCTGAAACCCCCATTATGGAAAGCTTATGGGCAGCTTACCCCCACACCCTCATCAGCACATCAGGAAAAGCCGTAGGGTTGCCAGAAGGTCAAATGGGCAACTCGGAAGTTGGTCATTTGAACATTGGCGCTGGACGAGTAGTACCCCAAGAATTAGTCCGCATCTCCGATGCAGTCGAAGATGGTTCTATTCTCAGTAACCCAGCACTTGTGAAGATTTGCCAGGAAGTCCGCAGTGAGAATGGTAAATTGCATATAGTGGGACTGTGTTCTGAGGGCGGGGTACACTCTCATATCAGCCATCTGTTTGGACTACTAGACCTAGCCAAACAACAGGAAATTTCAGAAGTTTGTATCCACGCCATCACCGACGGTCGTGATACTATCCCCAAGGATGGGATTAAAGCCATCCAGTTATTGCAAGCACAAATAGACCAAAAAGGCATAGGGCGTATAGTTACCCTCAGTGGTCGCTACTATGCTATGGATAGAGATAATCGTTGGGATCGCATTCAACGCGCCTACGATGTGATGACACAAGATGCTAACATTGATCAACGTCCAGCCGTTGAAGTTTTGGCTGCATCTTATGCCGAAGATGTGACGGATGAATTCATTAATCCAGTCCGCATTGCTCCTGGGGCTATAGCACCAGGGGACGGTGTGATCTTCTTCAACTTCCGCCCAGACCGCGCTAGACAGCTGACTCAAGCTTTTGTCAGCCCCAAATTCACCGGCTTTACTAGAGCAAAAATTCAGCGGTTGTCCTTTGCTACCTTTACTCAATACGACCCAGAACTACCAGTGAAGGTAGCCTTTGAGCCGCAAAATTTGAGGAATATTTTGGGTGAAGTCATCGCCAATCATGGTTTACAGCAGTTTCGCACCGCCGAAACCGAAAAATACGCCCACGTGACCTATTTCTTTAATGGCGGACTAGAGGAACCTTTCCCTGGGGAAGACCGAGAACTGGTCAGTAGTCCCATGGTAGCAACTTACGACAAAGCCCCAGGAATGTCAGCGGACGCAGTTACAGATGTGGCGATCGCCGCCATTCACAAAAGAATATACTCTTTAGTGGTGATTAACTATGCTAACCCGGACATGGTAGGGCATACTGGGAAAATGGCCGCCACCATGAGCGCTATTCAAACAGTAGACCATTGTTTGGGTCGCTTACTGAGTAGTATTACCCAAGTGGGCGGAACGGCAATTATTACTGCTGACCACGGTAACGCCGAGTATATGCTGGATGAACAGGGTAACCCCTGGACAGCACATACCACTAACCCAGTCCCCTTCATTTTAGTAGAAGGAGAGACGATTAAAATCCCCGGACATGGTACAAATGTAGAACTGTGCAGGGATGGTAAACTAGCGGATATAGCACCCACAATTCTGGAAATTCTCCAGTTACCCCAACCCTCAGAAATGACCGGACGCTCCCTATTCATCCCGTCCGGGTATCAAGTGCAACCCACACGTACCCCTATCAAAGCTGGTATATAAACCAACCCAGCAGTGAAGACCTTCTGACTCCTCACTGCTTCCCCAAAGCCAGGGCACTACCGCTCAAACAACCTGACCAGAATGTGATATAATCCCTATGATTGGGAAAACATAAATAACCATAAATAACCATAAATTATTACGGACAGCCTGACCATGACAGTTAATATTACTACTATTGTGCAAACTATTTGGGCTCTTTCTGCTTTAGGGTTAATTATTTTAGTGTTACTACATAGCCCTAAAGGCGATGGAATTGGAGCCATTGGCGGACAAGCACAATTATTTAGCAGCACCAAAAGCGCCGAAGATACTTTAAACCGAGTTACCTGGGCGCTGACAGTTATATTTATGGGTTTAACATTGCTGTTGAGTGCTGGGTGGTTACCTAAGTAAAAATCCGGTAAGAGTAGAATGGTATATAAAATAAAATACCCTAAGTCTTACAGCCGTCAAGATTTCTATACACAAAGATTACTAGCAGTTCTGTCTTTATTCATCAGTACCGGGCTGCTAGTTGTCTTGACAAATCTGCCATCTATTGCTACAGTAGTAAATACATCCTATACTACCCATCCACTACCCCCATCCCTGGCGCAATGGCAAGACAACACAAATAGTGGTGATTACTTTGACCAAGTAGCAAAAACAGGGGTGGGTTATTTAATCTGGTCAAAATTTCCGATTCAAGTTTATATACAACCCCCCACAACAGCTAATCATACACAAGCTCAAGCATGGGTCAACACTGTTATAGAGACAGTACAAGAGTGGAATGTTTATTTACCCTTGGTGGTAGTAGACAAACCGGAAATAGCTGATATTACAATTATCCGCCAAGTCCCACCTCTACAATTTACCCGTGGTCATACCCCGCAGGCCCGTTCCGCACAAACTACCTATAAAGTATACGAAAATAATAGAATACTAGATCACGAGTTTACCATCTTATTGAGTCCTAGTCAAACAGGGGTATATCTTCAAGCCGCATCCCGTCACGAACTCGGCCACGCCTTGGGAATTTGGGGTCATAGCGATTTACCCACCGATGCTTTATACTTTTCCCAAGTTAGCAATCCCCCGCCTATTTCACCCAGAGATGTGAACACCCTCAAACGGGTTTATCAACAACCAACTCACCTAGGTAATTAATTAGGCGTTGCTGAACCAGAAATTTAAGCCCCAGCAACACCCCAAACTACCCCATAAATCTAAACCCGACGCAGATTTAGTAATTCTTCAGGAGATGCAAGCATATCAATGGCGACAAAGAAAATTTTGCCTTCGGGATTAATTAAAAATCGCCAAGCAATATTCATTCCCACAGTCACACCAAACCAGGGAGTTTGTACAACACCTGTAATTTTTAGCTGCTTAGACCCATCGGAAAGGTTCTCACAGATACCTTTTTGTGGCATCATGTTTAATCCTTGGGCTTCTTCGCGCATATATTTGGCGATCGCCTGATGTCCGACAATGGGTTTTTGGAATGGTGGTTGTAGCGCACCGTCGGGAGTAAATAGACTAATAGCTTGATCAAAGTTATCAGCGTTCATCGCTTCAATGTAGCCCAGAACCGCCGGTTCTGTAATCCCGTCAATTTTTACTGCGGACACAGGTGGCGCAGTCCGAGTAAACGCTGGTTCCTCTACAGCTTTGGGGTAGCTACTTGGCCCTAAATCAGAGGTATCAAATCCCATGTTAACTACGGTGTTCCGCAGCACTGTAATTTGCTGACCCGGATCAAGTTTCTTGGTGGCTTCTAGTACCAATTGCACACCCGGACTCATTTGATAACCAGTGGGGATGGGAGCGACTACACCCTGCTTCATCAACTCTCCCAACTCGTACCAAAAAGCCAGCTTAGTATTCACACTGAAAAACCCATAGGAACGACTGATGGGTGAGTCAGCACGACTCGCAATATCCCGCATCACTCTTGTTTGCTCTTCCGCTGACATTTGCTTAATTTGGTTGAGCAAACTTTCTGCTAGTTGCAATCTGGCGGCCCCTGGCGCTGCGGGAGTAATTGTTTTCCCCATTTCCGTATACGCAAACCACAGATATGCTAGCTGGTCGTCAACATTGAGTTGGTCGAACAGGGCGATGGTCGCAGGAATCTGACTGGGAACTTGAGTATTAGAAAAGATATTCTGAGCCGACTGGATAGTTAAAGCCATATTCACAAAATAATTAGACGTTTGCACTCTATGTAACAGATTGTAAACTAAATCTTAACTTTTGTAAACTTATTTGATTAACTCTTGACAAAATGGCATAAAAGTCACCTCTGATACAGTATTACCAGTCAAAAAAACACAAAAAATCTAGGCGATCGCCATCAATCCCCTAGCTCAACCTGAATATTTGTACAATTGATAGCTTAACCTCTCGGACTCAGAGGTACAGACCTATCTGCTAAGACTTCCCGATATAATTCCTCTAACTGACTGATATTTTTACTCAGGGTATAGCGCTCTAACACCCGCTGTCTGGCTTTGTTTCCCAGGAGGGTGGTTAACTCAGGATGGTCCTGGAGTAGGGGTAAAAGGGTTCTTAACTGCGATCGCACTGTCTTAGTATTCAGGACTACACCCGCCCCCGCCTCTAATACCTCCCCATCCGCTCCCACATCTGTAGCCAAACAAGCTATTCCACAACCCATTGCTTCCAACAGAGACAGAGATAAACCCTCAACCAGAGAGGGTAAAATAAACACATCAGCACCCCGTAAAATTTCGATTCGCCGCCCTTCATTCGCCACAAATCCTAACCAGATAATCCCCGCGTCTGAGCCATAAAACGGTTCCAAAGAAGACTTTAAAACCCCATCACCCACCATCAGTAACTTGCTCCGAGTTCCCATCTGTGACTGCTTCCAAGCTCGTAACAGAGGTTCCAGGTTTTTTTCTGGTGCTATACGACCTTGATAGACAAACAACCGCTCCGCTTGGAATTGTGCTTTCACCCCTGAAGGTCCGGGGGAATACTTCACCGCATCCACTCCATTGGGAATCACAGCGATTTTTCTGTCCTTTACACCCATACGGGCTAATAACTCCCGCTGAATTTGGGAAAATACAATCACCCGATCATAGTTCGCCAAACAAGGCGCATACAGCTGATAAGCTAACAGCTGGGTTCCCGATAGAAATTTTGCCCCCTTCCCCGCAAAAGCTGTATGAAACGTCGCAATCAAAGGTAAATTCAGTTGCTCGCAGATTTCCGGTAACATAAAGTCCAGAGGCGATAAACTCAAAGAAGCATGGACTACATCCGGCTTGATTTCCCGCAGAGACTCCGTTAATACCTTAGTTGCTTTTAACGTCGGAATTGTGTAAACCTGTGATTTGTAAATAAACGGTAGGGAAACTTCCTGGAAATTTGGACAATTTTCTGTTTCTGATTCTTCTTGAGCAAAGTGGAGAAAACTAACTTGGTGTCCCCTGTCTAGTAAAGCATTTGTTACTTCTCTACTGTAGGTGACATTACCGCAAAATGGTGATTTCTTTCCAATCCAGGCTATACGCATTCTTTATTAGCTATTTTGAAAAGCGGTTTCAATTGATCAACCTTTGAGTTATTCACAGCTCACAGCCTCTGGTATTGTCAACTTCCCCTGAGTTTACCACGAAACCAAGATCATCTGGACTGTTGACTATTGGCGCGAACTATACCAAGTTAATATACCACCACAAAATACAGTAATAGCTAAAATCACAAAAACTGCTGGTAGTCCCATTAAGGTTTCACCTACCCCAGCTAAGGCTAAAGGTAAGGTTAAGGCAATATTAATCACATTATTTTGTAGCCCAAATACTTTACCCCGCATCTCCGCCGGCGTTTCGGTTTGAATCGCAGTTTGCATAGGGATACCTACCATAGACCCAAATACACCCAACAAAGCTACTAACAGTAAAATTATCCCTAACTGGGTTGTAAATACCGATAGCCCAATTAAAGTTCCTGACATCCCTAAGCAACCCCACAGACTCAATTCACAGTAGGAAAAGCGTTGACCAAATTGACCCAGCATTGTCGCCCCCGCAGCCATACCAATCCCACCAAATGCTAGTAAAAAGCCAAATTGAGATGCTTTTAAGTTGGGAATTATTTCCGCCATCCGCACCGCTAGCACCGTTAAAGCTGCAAATACAGAAAATAGAATCGTCAGTTTTACTAAAGCATTGCGCAGTATAGAGTTAGCTTTGAGGTATTTCAACCCATCTCTTAAGTCAGCTAAGACGTGAGGAAATTCTGTGTCCGGATGGTGGGGTTTTTCTTTGGTCACTAATAACAACAAAATTAACGCCGCTATCCCATAACTACCACCTACCAACAGCTCTTTACCTAGTCCATCACTACCACCTATTTCTAACCATACTCTATCGGCGATCGCCAACAGTGGTTCACCCACTGCAAACCCCACAATCACTGAAGCCATCATAGTAGTCGTATATAGAGAATTAGCCGATAGTAAATGCTGTTCTTCCACCACTAACGGGATTGTGGTTTGTTCTGCGGGCGCAAAAAACTGTGTCAACGTGGAGACCAAAAAAGTCACCCCCAAAATCATGATAAAACCCACTGGTAACATCCCCACAGGCCGCCAATCATGTGTTAACCACAGCAACAAGGGTATGGATAACACTAACACCCCCCGGCAAACATTGGTGCTTACCAGTACAGTCTTTTTCCGCCAGCGGTCTACAAATACACCCGCTACAGAACCAAATAGTACCGCTGGGATGGTAAAAGCCATCATCAAAGCTGATACCCAACCGCTAATGCTCTGGTCACTTCCCTGAAATTGAGTATTAATTAAGGCAATCATTAATACTAAGTATACTTTGTCTGCTATCTGGCAAAAAACCTGACCCCCCCACAGCGCCAGAAAATTAGGATTTTTTAACACCGGTAAAAACCCCTGGTCTGGTCTATTTTCCGGCTTACCAGTCCCCTCTAATTGGGGCGGTTTAGTTGGGGAAGTCACTACTGATAAACCTTCTTTCTGACCATTGCTCAGGACTAGGGATTCCCTGGTAAGATCAGCTTTTGCTATTTCCCCAGCCACATCTAATTGACACTGTTCTGGGCTGTGCGGAACAGCACTTAAGTGATTTGTGACGATAGGATCCGATACCCTATTGTGTTTTTTGGTGTTTGGTGATAAAGATGAGATTTTTCTATCTACATCAGACGGTTGCATCATGGTTAGCAGCAAAGTAAGAGTCAATCAAGGTAGCAGAGCGAATAGGGCGACCTAAATGATATTGAGCATATTGGCGCAAAATTTGCTCAATAGATAACCAGCGATAATTTTGGTTAGTATCTGTTGCTATTATCTCTGTTTCTGAGAGATATTGGAGCATAGCTAATTCTGTAGCATCCAACCGAGCACAAATTACCGGTATATCTTCCCTATGCACAACCCTTTGGTAATTTAAGTTAGACTCAAGGGCTGAGGGTTGCTGTTTTTCTTGGCGCAAATTTTCCCACGCCTGTAAACAGACTGTACCACCTGCTGTCACACTAAAGCCCACCCGCCAGTTAGGATCTGCGAAATTTGGCCTGATGGTATAGTTAGTTAAACAGCACGCTTGTACTTGAGGGCATAAACCTTCTAAAGCATAAAAGTGAAACACTGCATGAGCTAAATAAGCATAAATATTATATCTATATCTATCTGTTATATCTAATACCTCTAATTTACGAAGATATTTATGGAGTAACTGATAAATTTCCTCTTGGGGTTGCTCACTCAAGGCCTGACACAGCACTATTTCCGCTAAATATTGCCCCGCGGCAAATTTCCCCACATCCACAGCCAGACCAGGATAGGTTTTTACTCTCTCTGCTTGTATAATTCTATCGAGCGATCGCCCTGGTGCTATGAGTAAGTCATTGACCATAAACACGCCGCTCCTAGCACCTAGGCTAGAGTTTTGCTTCCTCGCCCCCGGCGCTACTGCGCGAATTAAACCCAACTCTCGGGTTAAAATTGTCACTACCCTGTCTGATTCTCCCAGAATTTGGGATTTCAGATTAATTCCAGTAACTTTATAAGTTTTACTCATTAGTCATTAGTCAATTTTTGCCCACCAACCACCCGTGACTACTCAGCTTTTTCGTTCGTCTTGGCTTTGGCGCAGCAAATCCATTGACCGAGATGTTCCCAGTCTGGTAGCACCGGCTAAGATCAGGTCTCTAGCCTCATTGTAGGTGCGAATCCCCCCAGATGCCTTAATTCCCAACCGGTCTTTTGCCATTTCTTTTAACAGTCTGACATCCCCCACCGTTGCACCCCCATGCCAACCTGTGCTAGTTTTCAAGAATCCCGCCCCGGCCTCCATGGATATTTCCGCCGCCAGTTTTTTCTCCCGATCAGTTAGCAGGTTGGTTTCCAAAATCACCTTTACCAGTTGTCCGGTTGCTTCGCAAATTTGGGCAATCTCCCGGTGTACCGCCTCAATTATACCAGCTTTCAACCAACCTAAATTCATCACCACATCTAGTTCCGTAGCCCCATTTTCCACCGCCTCTTGAGCTTCATACAGTTTCACCCCTGAGGTGGTCGCCCCCGTAGGAAAGCCAATTACTGTACAAATGTGGGGATTTTTACCATGGAGCAGTTCTGCTGCTTGCTTCACATAACTAGGGTGAACACAAACCGCCGCAAAATTAAATCTGTACGCTTCTTCACACCATTGCTCGACCTGCTCTGGGGTAGCTGTTGGGTTCAGCAGAGAATGATCGATAAATGGCGCAATATCAATATAGTCTGCTGCCATCTTGTGTTTTGCCTGTGAATGAAAAGTTAATATTTTTTTACTAAGTCACTATGTTAATATATCAAAATTAACGGTTACGCCAAGGCACAAGGTTATTACTTGTCCTTGACGGTTATTTGTGCAATTATTTCACAGTTTCAGTCTGTGGTGATAAGCGTTTGATACTTTCCTGAACTAACCTGGATAACAAGTTCATCTGCTGGTTACTCTCAAAGACTTTTTGCACAGTCTGGCGTAATTTCTCTAAATTCAAGACATTTCCCGAATCTATGGCCTCTTCCTGTTGGGCAAAGTATGCCACTAAACTTAAACCTGCTACTCTGGTTAGGTAGGCTGCACTCACCCCTTGGACTATACCACCAGCCACAAAGGTGATCGCATTACTTTTTAAGACCATGCTCACAGCTTTGGTGGACAGTTCCACTAAACCTAGTTTTAGCATTAACCCCCCCATGGTTACCCCTAGGGTTTGGGCCTGTTCTAGGGAAAATTTTTGCTGGTATATATTACCTAAGTCTATCACCATCTGGGCGTTAATCGCTGCTGTGGCTAAAATGTCTAGGGCTGGTACTGGGTTAGCAAAGGCAGCAGCCGCGCTGATCCATTGATATTGTTCAATAATGGGGATACTGCGATCGCCCCTGGTTTCATTCAGCCAGTTTTTCCCCGCCGCTTTCAACAACTTGGCTTTTCTCCAGGTAGTTGTCCAGATTAGTTGTTGTCTTTGCTGTGAGACAATTTTACTCAGATCCTCAATTAAACCCTCAATATCCGGTTCCGGTTGTTCCATCCACTCTTGGATATTACCATTACTTTCATGCTTGCGTACCTTGCGCGCCACAGGAGACGTTACCGTTCCCACTACATTCTCTGACATTCGCTGTTTTAATGACAGCAAAATACTCTCCCGTTCCTCTGGTAAATACTGGTCTTGTTTGTTAAAAATTAACCGCACCGGTTGATTGGCTGCTTTTAACTGCTGTAAGCTCTGAAATTCCCAATCTGTCAAATCACCATTGGTCAGGAACAACACAAAATCACACTGTTTAACTGCTGCTAATATAGGTATATCTGATTGCTCACCTGTCTGGGTAAATAAAGGGGTCGTTTCCCATAGAGTTACTTTGTTCTGTGTTCCCCCCCATCCCCTAGACTCCAGCAGTGTAACTAAACTACTTTTCCCTACAGATTTACCACCGGTGACAGCTATGGTAATTTCTTCCCTATCTAATTCTATCTGCAACTGCCCCAGTCTTCCTTGGAGCGTCTCTAAGGCCGGGTGGTTGACAGCTTCCTGTTCTAATTGCCTAATTATCGCTTCCCCTTGGGCGATCGCAGTTTCCACAGATGACCTCCCTTTGATCATACCATCCAACTGCTCTGCTTTGTGTTGCGGTTGATTTTTCTGGAATAACCACAAACCACCCCCCACAGCCAGAGCGCCAAACAAACCCACCTCACTCAGCTGTAAAATATAATCATCCCAGCTTTGTAACATCCATAAGCAAAAGGATAGTCCCAATCCTCCCACTAAAATCGGTCGCTGCAACTTCACAACCATTTCTCCGCTTTTTGTCAAGTTTCTTTTTTCAGCATAGATCAAAATTATCCGCTAAAAACACATGGCGAATAAGGAACACCATGTTCCCTGAGCGGAGTCGAAGGGAACAATATCAGGGGCGATCGTGGTTTCGACTTCCCTTAACCACCGGAACGCCATGTTCCCTGAGCGCAGTCGAAGGGAACAATATAGCAACCGCCAAGGTGGTTAGGACACAAACAGAAGATAAAACCATTGAAATTCAAGCGTTTCAAGCCTTCCCCCTGCTCCGGTGCCCCCTGCCCCCTGCTATATCATGGGGGCGATCGTGGTTTCGACTTCCCTCAACCACCGGAATCAATTAATATTTCTACTTTAAGTTGACTTCAATATTCACAGTAGACTGTAAAAAAGATTCCTCGTTAATTTCCAAATACTTGGGACTAGCTTCTAATTCCTCTACTCCTTTTTTAATTTCTATCTTATATCTACCTATAGGCAGATTTTCCAGAATAAACGCACCTAAAGCATTAGTTTCTGATAAAGATTTCCGGTTACTTTCCACATCAGTTAATATTACCTCAACCTGAGATAATCTTGCCCCAGCATCGTCGGTTAAAATACCCCGTACAACATAATTAGCTGCATCAGCGTAAATTTCTTGTTTAAATGCGTTAACTTGCAATGTCATATTATTCTCCCAAGGGGAAGAACTATCTATAATAAATTTCTCCGGTTCAACAATAAAATCACCCACCTTGATTTTATACTCACCTTGAATTAAATTTTGAAACTTAAAAAATCCTTGAATGTCACTAATGGAAGTAAAAATTCTCCCCGATTGAGTATGAATAGCAGTCACTTTAATTCCCTTGAGATTTTCCGCTGCTTTATCCTTGAGATATCCAGTAACCGTATAAGTGGGAACTGCTGCTCGGTCTGCTGTTTGTCCGTCACTGGGAATAAAAACCTGTAACTCTAAAGTATCCTGCACAAATTCCGATTTACTTAGTTGCAGAGTTTTGGGAGTAATATCTAAACCCCCCACATTCAAAGTATATTCTCCCAGTGGGAGATTATCTAAATAAAACGCCCCGGATGGACTGGTAATAGAAAAGTATTTTTTCTGGTTGATCACACTAATAGCCTCTACCCTGGCTCCATTTATCGGTTGACCAAATTGATTTCTCAGCCTTCCCTCCACCGTGGCAGTTTTCACAAATGGAACTTTCACAATTGTATAAGCTCCCGGGGCAACTTCCACAGCAAAGGCTGCTTCCCGTGGTTCCCAACCGACGGGATACCCCGCTGGATCTAAATCTAATCTATGTTCCCCTATAGGTGCAGGAATCACAATCCCATTACCGATGGATAACAAACTTTTATTCCCTTTTAAAGAGAGATTATTCAGCATAAATAAAGAATTATCCTGCGAGGTAATTAGAGCCTCATTCCTGTCCCGCACCCCATTATTATTTTCATCATAAAACGGTTGTACTAAAATTGCTCCATTCCCTTCAAACTGACTAGCATTTCTTTTATCTGTACTGATACCATCTTGCAGATTGAAATTTAAATTCATCACCAACCCCACAGAAAATTGAGAACTCACTCCTTGAACTGAAGCACCTGAATACCCGGCTTTTAAACTTAAACCAGCAAATAAACTCGGTGTGGTCACAGATGCTACTATTCCTGATGATTGGGAACCAAAACCATAACCTAACTCCCAACTCCAATTAGTTCTATCTAACTTTTCCCTGATTGAGGCGGGGTTGCCATTATGTCGCCAAGCTGCTACAATCAGGCTATGATTATCCGACTTGAGATAACGCCCATATATTTGGTCTTTAATAGAATTATTCTTGTGGCGATTCAAATTATTAACTAGATACATCTCTTGATAGGAATTGCTATTTTTCACCGGAAAACTCAGATTATTCCAAATTTCTGACTCTTGGGCATTAAAACGACTGAAAATTACCTGTTTATAAGAGTTAGTTAAATCTAATTGCCAGTTTTTCCACTGAAAACTATTGCGTAGTCGCCAACCACCATCCCCTTCAAAACGACCCTCTAAATTATGAGAGAGATTTCCCCAGCGCCAACGGGTTGATGTTTCTGCAAAGGTTCGCGAAGAGTTGTTTTTTTGTTCATATCCTAAACTGAGGTTACCCGACACCCCAAACAGTGATAAATTGTGAAAGCTCCTGACATTAAGCCCGGTATTGCTTAACTCTGTCTGTAATCTCACATTTTTGATGGGTTCAAAACTGTTGCTCAGTCGCCAAAATACCTGGTCTCCCATACTCCAAGAAATGTTAGAATTTTGATTAAGTCTGAAATTACCGGAAAAAGTTAAACTGCTGGCTTGGTTGGCGGTAGCGGAAAGACTACGCAAACCTAAAGTCAAGGGTAATTTAGAATGAGTATAAATTGCCTCTCCAAACGAGCGGAAATTTACACTATCATAAACAGCACCAAATCCCACAGTTAAATCGTTGGAGATTCCATAACGATAACCCGCTCCCGTGACTAAACCACTAACAGAACCTAGGCTTTGATGTTGTTGACGCTGACGCCATGTACCCACGGAAGTATAAACGGCGCTAGTACCAGCAGGAAGTTGCTGATACTGAGGATCAATAACTTTGATTTCTGTTTGCGGGGTAGCCGCCAGATTACCCTGGGGATAAGATAGAATTGTAAATCTATTCCCTCGAACATTGGGGAAACTATATCTTTGCGTCTGGGTTACCAATACTTCACCTAATAAAACATTACCGCCCCAAATTTGCACTAAACTCCCCTGTACAGCATTACCTTCAATGGTGCGGACAAAATCCCGGTTACTCAGTCGGGAATTTAGGTCAAGGACTGACCCCCCACGACTTGCTTGATAACCAAAGCGACTAATATAACTATAACCCCAAAATTCGCCAAAATTTGAGGAGCCTGGGTAAAATAAGCTCTGGCTTCCAAAAATGTGATCCCTATTTTTGCCTAAATTTTGTATTCTCCAGTCTTGTAGGTAAGCTTGGTTAAAATTTTCTAGGTTTGGTTGAGCAACCCTGGTACTAAATGTAAAGTCTCCCAATTTTCCACTGATGGTGGTTGACCCACTATTTCTCAAAGTATTAGTACGTAGAGAAGAATTGACATTTTGACTCACAGCGGACAAGGCGTACTCAGGAGGAGTCACACGAGGTAAACCTTCTAAAACTACGGGTTTAACTTCTTTCTCCTCTCGACTTCTTGCAAATAGCCAAGACCCTTCAAAGACAATCGCATAGCTATCAATGTCAAATTTAATTTCTACCATAAACTGACGACGTATCTCTGCGATAGTCAAGGCCTCACCAATCTCACTGTCTGCAATCAATAACTTAGGGTCAAATTCCTTGACTAACCCAGTTGATCGCAACTGAACATTACCATTAGATAAAGGAGTGACTGTAAAGCTAAAAGCCTTAAGAAAAGATTCATAGGGTATCAGCCATTCCTCAAAGTTCACAGCTTGACTACCATCTTCATTCCCCTTCACCAACACACCAGATAAAACATCTTTTTTACCAAATTTAATTCCCACCGGTAGAATATCATTAGGGGTACTTACATTACTGGGGGTAGTTAATCCCAATATCTCACGTCTAGCCAAATCCTGACTTGTTGGTGCTGGTGCATCTTTAGCAGGTATATTCTCTGGCCTCGTCACCGGGGGAACATCCCCAGACCGCGCTACCTCAGAATTACCATTAGGGGTTAATACTTGATTACCAGGTATATTCTCTGGTTTAGTCTCCGGGGTAACATCCCCGGACCGCGCTAACAAAGATGAGTTAGAATTAAAAGACGGGAAAACACTCTCAGCAATCGTGTTTTCTGAAATAGTGAACTCTGGAACATCCCCAGACCGCGCTAACAAAGATGAGTTAGAATTAAAAGACGGGAAAACACTCTCAGCAATCGTATTTTCTGAAATAGTGAACTCTGGAACATCCCCAGACCGCGCTAACAAAGATGAGTTAGAATTAAAAGACGGGAGTACATAATTAAAATCTAAATTTTCCGAGATACTAACCCGTGGAACATCCCCAGACCGCGCTAACAAAGATGAGTTAGAACCACCAGAAGGGAGTACATAATTAAAATCTAAATTTTCCGAAATAGTAACCCGTGGAACATCCTCACCAGACCGCGCTAACAAAGATGAGTTAGAACCACCAGACGGGAGTACATAATTAAAATCTAAATTTTCCGAAATAGTAACCCGTGGAACATCCTCATCAGACCGCGCTAACAAAGATGAGTTAGAACCACCAGACGGGAGTACATAATTAAAATCTAAATTTTCCGAGATAGTAACCCGTGGAACATCCTCATCAGACCGCGCTAACAAAGATGAGTTAGAACCACCAGAAGGGAGTACATAATTAAAATCTAAATTTTCCGAGATAGTAACCCGTGGAACATCCTCATCAGAAGTTGCTGATGGGGGTATAGATTTTAACGACTCAAAATGCGTCAAATCCCGGCGCTGTTCCGGGAATACATAGCCAAAATCTATACCAGCAGGTATAGTGACCCGTGAAATATCCTCAGAACACTTTTTTAACGAGGGGATAAATTCTGCTGACTCAAGGTCAGCAAGTAATACATCCTGATTAAGTGGATTTTCTGAGGTAGTTACAACCTGGAAATCACATGACGAGAACATCTCAATCAAGTTTGAAACAAGGGATGAGAAGAATAAACTATCTTCTCAGTAAAACATTAACTAAAATAATTAACTAAAACACTTAACTCATGACTAACTTCTTGTGGTTCGCTAAGGATACCCAACCGATAACCGCTTAAAATCAAGCCTATCTAGGTAAGAGGGTTAATTGAGATTTAAAAGAAAAATCTCCTGATGGCGCCCCTTGTCTGTTGAGCAGAATTTCCATCCCCATCAAAAACCAAGTAGGGTCAGCAAAATTTCTGTTACCAAGGCTATCTGTTAACAAAACCGGGCTACTTTGACTTTGTGTTTTACCATCACCCACTACACTTACCATCGGAGCAAGAGGTTCAGTAGGGTCAAAAGGGTCGATCGTTCCACCCCGGTATAGGGTGGTAATTCCAGTCGTAATAATACTAGATATGTTAGGAAGGCTCGGATCAGCCGGAACAATATATTCAGGAGAAGTAATAATTGCATAGTTTCCCGCGTTGGTTGTACAGTCGATCAGTGCTCGTGCTGCTAAACCTTTTACTACACCAGTGCCATCTCCATTAGCAACTAAAGATGTAGTATCTCCACCACTGTAACTTTCTACAAGCTCTCCCGATAGCGGTCCTGCTAGAAATTCACAGGCTTTCGTAATTGTAGCAACATTGGTAAATTCTGTAGTGGGCGTTGTCAGTGTCTGTGCCATAACTAAAGTACCCCGAACCAGAATGGTGATCCAAATTACGGCAATTAATACAGGTTTAATTAAACGGTAATTACTCATAAGTTCATCAGTGTATAACTAGGAAATTTTGATTCAATTGGTTAAAATGTTACCTAAAATTGCTCAAGTGACACCACCCTAACATTTATGGATCATTTTTACAATCATCATTGAAGTCATGTTGACCGCTCTGTATTCCTTTCCTCCCCAATAAGTTAATGAACAGTTATTAAACACCCTAAAAAGGTATACTGGGTACTAGTACAAATCTAGTACCCAGTACGATATTCACAGCCTATTCATAGCCTATTCAGGAGGGGAGAATTTGGTGAAAAACCTTTATCTCAATATTACCATAAATATTTCCAGCGTAATCTCTTTTAGTTACCAGTAGGTTGTTTATAGGAAAATATATTATATTCAACTATGGTTAATGTGACTACCACAAAATTAAGATCTAATTGCCATTCAACTCATCAACTGCCCTTTAATCCCTCCCTTTGATACATTTATACACACAATATTAAAGTACAATATGCAAATCAATTAAAGGCTATATCAACCATTTTACCCTTATTTTTGTTCTCTGATTATGATTACTATACTTCTAGTCGAAGATGAGAATCTCATCCGCCAAGGCTTAAAGGCTTTGCTGCAAAGCAATGCAGACTTACAGGTTGTTGGTGAAGCCGAAAACGGTATCCAAGCCATTGAACAGGTAGAAATATTAAATCCAGATATCGTGATCATGGATATTAATATGCCCGAAATGGATGGAATATCAGCCACTCAAATCATCACTCAAAGGTTTCCCCAAACTAAAGTGATCATCTTGTCTAGCTTTGACAATCAGCATTATGTGCATCAAGCCATCAAGTATAACGTCAGTGCCTACCTGCTTAAGAATATCTCTCAGGAAGACTTAGTACACTCCATTCGTCTAGTTATTAAGGGCTACACCGGGTTTAGCCCCGGTGTCTTCCAAGGGTCAACATTTGGCTTTCAAAATCTTACCGACATAGGTCAACCAAATTTACCCACCCATGGCAACATACAGTTAACACCAGAACTAGATAAGTTAAGCAAACGAGAGCGAGAAGTTCTATGTTTAATAATTATCGGCTACACTAATCGCCAAATTGCCGAAAAACTTTTTATTTCCGAAAGAACAGTCAAAAATCATGTCACCCGGATTTTAAATTCCTTAAATGTCTCTAGTCGCTTTGACGCCGGAAAGTTAGCTAGTCCGTTTTTATCTGTTTTATTAACTCCTCAAAACATCCATAATTATTAGGTACTAGTACCGTCTTATTTAATCGCTAATTTTTTGGTACTAAATTTAGGATGGTAGGATCGATGTGATTTACAGACACAGATACTTATAGTGTTACTCACGTGATTAAAAATCACGTATGAAAGAAAAATAACACTCATTAAATGAAAAGAATCATTTATGTCTAACTTATTGCGCAAAGCTTCCATGCTGACCGGTATGGTAATCGCATCCGGTTCTATGATGTTGGCTGCAGCTCCTAGCTACGCTGGTAACGAAATCCAAATGGAAGCGGTGGCTGATGTCATCCCCGCTTGCGACATTCTCGGTCAAACCGTTGGTAGACTTGTTGAGTCCGTTCCTGGTGATGGTTCCGGCGGAGCAATCTTGACCCGCGGTCGTCTAGTTTCTGCTCCAACACGGACTGTAACAACAGCCGGTTTTGAACCTGAAAACGGAGCAGGTCAATTAGCTTATGTGGGCTTATCCTGCACCGGTGGTACCAACACCCTTGCTACCGTTACCTCCCCTGTGCAAATCAGTGGTGAAGCTTTAGATATCAACGTCGCCACCACTCGGATGTACGCTGCTACTACCGTTGTTGAAGCCGCTGAGGTTGTCACCCAGACCGTAGACGCTTTAAACACTGACTTTGAAGACGCTAACCCCGTCGCCTCCGTAACTAGCGGTGCTGACGGAGCAGTTGCTACCAGTGACGCTGCACTGATCCTGGGAGAAAACTCAGCATATGCTCAACCTGGCGCCACATTTGGATTCGGCTTCAACATTGAAGTTAACGGCGCCCGGATTCCTGCTGGTCAATATGGTATCGCCACAACCTTAACCGTAGTTCCTCGCTAATCTCTAGTTCTACAACCAAACCTGCAGGTAAGTGTACAAGGGGTGCGTTCATATGTTAGTTTTACCTATGGCTGCACTCCGGTTTTTTACCCCCAAGGCTTAAACCGCTGGTTAGGCAGCCGTTGGCAAGTGTGAGCCAATGTCAACAGCAAAACCACTTAATTTTTAATTAATAATCGCTACCACTGGTAAATAGGTAAAGTATCGCAATTATATTGATACTTAATTAATTTCCTTCAATCAATATAGCACCACTCCCATCATTGTTACTTCCTAGATAGCTAATTGTATCGATGTCATGCGGGTTGAAACTTGCCTAAACTATTCCAGTGTGACTAGGAAATCACCCAGCCGTCTTGAGGCAATTACTATGTTGAATTGGGCTTTACTGCGCAAAATACCAGTACCGAGCATTATTCTAGTTTCTCTGACCATGGTGTGGGCGACTCCCGCCCAAGCAGGTAACAGAATTCAAATTGAAGCCATTGCAGATGTCATCCCCGCCTGCGACATTCTCGGTCAAACCGTAGGTAGACTCGTAGAGTCCATAGATGGGGATGGTGGAGATATTCCAGATGAAGAATTCACCCGTGGTCGTCTGATTAGTAGTCCAATCAATGGCGACGGATTTCGCAACGGTCGTGGTCAGTTGGCTTATGTGGGCTTGTCTTGTAACTTCGGTGGTAACAGCACCCTGGCGACTATTACCTCCCCTTACCAAATTTCCGGATCACCTAAGCTACCCCTGCTGACAGCCACAACCCGGATGCATATTGCTCGATTGCGTGTTCCAGCGGACAGGATAATTACCAGGACTATCACTGAATTAAACGAGGCATTTACACAATCCAACACTGTAGCCGCGGTCGTGGGGGATCAGGACGTTAAAACCAGCAGCGCTAGTTTGATTTTGGGAATCGGTTCCGCCTACGTAGATCAAAACGGTGTATTTGGATTTGCCTTTGACATTAGCACAGACCTCGAGCGTATTCCCGCTGGTCAATATGGCTTCGCTACCATGTTAACCGTAGTTCCCAGATAAGCACTCAGATTTTGTTGAAGGTTGAGGGTTGACGGTTGACCGTTGACCGTTTTCCACCCTTACAAGAGGGGATTAAGGGGGGTAAAAATCCGGAAACAAAATTACTTTTTACCATGTCACAATTATTGTTAATCTAGTACCATGGTTCCGAAGTAATTCTTACCATAAATAACCGATATGTGGCGACAATTTAAATACATAAGTTTTTTAGCCCTAAGTTTGGGTTGTGCATTATTAATCGTCTTATTTTCCCTACCCACCCAAGCTCAAGTCAGTATGTCCCCCTTGATGGTGGTCATGGATGTGCAAAACGGGCAAGCACAACAACTAATCACCGTTCGCAATCGTACAAACAACCCCTACCGCGCACGAGTCTACGCTGAACCCTTTACTTATACCTCCAATGGCTTAGAGTCACTCAAAAGCAGTGACATGGACCTTACACCCTATCTAGTCTTTTCACCTAGGGAAGTAGAACTGCAACCCAGAACAGAAAGGAATGTGCGCCTAGTAGCCAGAGTCCCCCGGGAAATTCAAAACAAAGAACTCCGCGCCGTCCTCTATGTCCAAGACCTCCGAGAAGTAGCATTAACCAGCCCCGACTCCATAGCCCAAGCCGCCATCAGCAGCCGCATTGGTATGCCCATCTATGCTAGAAGTGGCGATGTAGCACCCGACTTAAACATCCTTAAGGCTACCTACGACCCCGATAAAAAGCGAGTCGCCATCAGAGTTAAAAATACCGGCTCAGGCTCCACCCGCGCTTGGATAAATTGGACCGTATCCGGTACCGGACAACAACCCCTGGAAGGTAGAGAAACACCCACCTCCATAGTGGCAGTTTCCGAAAGAGATGTTTACATCGAAAATAATCCCAACCTGCAAAATCTTAAACCAGGTACTTACGAATTTAAAGGTTCTCTAGAAACCGAACGGGAAAAGAATAACCTCACCTTTCCCTTCAGCCTAACCATCACAGTACCCAACCCCAAAACTTAAAAATTACCTAAAAACCCTGACAAAAACCTTGACTATGGGTCGGGCCTCCCCTTACAAGGGTAGGTTTTTTACATTGTCGTGAGGGCAAGACTTGGAAGACAAGGAAGTGATGACAAGGCGTGAAAAAATACCCCTTTAAGAGCTATTAAAAGCAATTGATTGAGTATTGGAGGTGGGAATGGAAGCCATTTAAACAAATGCCTTTGCCATTAAGTAAATCAGCAATAATGGTGAGTAATCCTTGCAGAAAACAAGAAATTCGACGGCCAGTTTCCCGGACAACAGAGGGTTTGTTTGACTGATGACGAAGAGGAAGTTGTTCTATAGCAACCGCCAAGGTAATTTAAGCATAAACTATAAGTAGTCCCTTTTCATGTGAAGCGATCGCTTAGTACAGGTATATGCCCAAGCCGTACAGTTACGACCTTCGTCAAAAAGTAATCCAAGCGATTGAACTCGATGGCTTGAAAAAAACTCAAGCCAGTCAAATGTTTAATATTAGTCGCAACACCATCACCCTATGGTTGAAGCGAAAAACCGAAACGGGGGACTTCCAAGCCTTGCCTAGTCAGCGTCCTGGGAATGGTCACAAAATTACCGATTGGGCAAAATTTCGTGAGTTCGCTTCCGTACATGGCGATAAAACCCAAGTAGAGATGGCCTCACTTTGGCCTGGAGAAATTAGCGATCGCACAATCTCAAGAGCTTTGAAAAAAATTGGTTTTACGCGAAAAAAAAGACTTATGGCTATCGTGAGCGCGATGAGGTTAAACGACAGGCTTTCGTAACGCAGTTGTCTAAGTTACCTGTGGAGAAGATTGTATACCTCGATGAGTCAGGAATGGACAACCCAGACCAGTATGATTATGGTTGGAACCCAAAAGGGCAGCGATTCCATGCAATGAAATCAGGTGGTCGTGAAGGTCGGGTGAACATAATTGCCGCATTATGCAACCAAAAGCTGATAGCTCCTTTCACTGTTGAGGGTGCGTGTAATCGAACAGTGTTTGAGACTTGGCTTGAAGCTTGTTTGCTTCCCACACTCAAACCGGGACAGGTTGTGGTGATGGATAATGCCACATTTCATAAAGGTGGGCGCATTCAACAACTGATTGAGTACGCAGGGTGTGAAGTGTTCTACCACCTTATTCTCCAGACCTGAATCAGATTGAAAAATGTTGGTCTTGGTTAAAAAGTCGAATCCGCAAAAAACTTGAGCAGTTTGATTCTTTACGAGATGCCATTGAGGATGTCTTGCTTTTTGCGTCCTAACCTCCTTGGCGGTTGCTATACAACTAGGGTGGATCCACAAGTCACAGAAAAAACAAAACCCTGGGAACAATAAAGTTACCAGGGTCTTATTTATCTTTGATGTGGTGGCGGGAAGTGGATTTGAACCACTGACCTTCGGGTTATGAGCCCGACGAGCTACCAGGCTGCTCTATCCCGCGTCGCTTCTTGACCTTTACAGTATAACCATAAAGCCAGAAGTTTGTCAACTATAAAAATGATAATTCTCCAATGACTTCTAAACGCTTGTATTTACCCAAAATCATAAACTGCTCACTCAGACTTTGGGCGGCGCTGGGACTAATCCAACCCATTTGTTGCAGTAGGTGAATAGCCACGGCATATTTAGCGCGTTTTGCCCCATCCATGACCTTAATAGTTAGCCCCATACCTTCCCCCAGCCTGCCGATACATTGCACTCCTTCGGCACCTGACTTACTGATGAGTTCGCCGGGGGCTAAACCCATGAGTTCGGTGTCAAATTCCCCTACACCGGCTACCATGGCGGGGTGATGAGTCATAGCCCGGACAATGCGCTCCATATCGACATTGCTACTAGAAGCCAACAGAGCATATAAGGAGGCCATTTGACTGATTTGCATTAAATAGGTGGGAGCGCCGCAGTCATCATGGGCGCTGAGGAACTCCTCGGCCGGCATACGTAGCAGTTCGGCGACTTTGCCTAAAACCAGCTGCTGTACGGGGTGCTTACGTTCTAAGTAGTTGTGTAAAGGCCAATGGCGTTGTTGACAAACAGCTAACATCCCGGCGTGTTTACCGGAGCAGTTATATTCTAGGGGGCTATTTTTACCTTCAGGTTGGGGACATTGGAGAGATTGGGGGTCAAGGTCAGCGCGCCAGAGAACATTAAAGACTTGTCTGACCTGTTGGATGGTACCCTTGTGGGAACTGGTAATTATAGCCAAATCCCGATCGCTCAGATTATAGCGTTCTAGGGTGCCTGTAGTAGTAACTGCCAGTGCTTGAAAAGGTTTGAGTGCGGAGCGGACAAAGGCGGTAGTTTCGGAGTTACCAGCCACAGACAGCACCCGTCCCCGGTCATCGCAGACAACAGCCTGGACTATATGGCGAGATTCGACAATTCCTTCCCGTAGGAGACGGACTTCCAGAGGTATGGCTTGAGTGCGTTTTCCCATTGTCATGGGTGAAAATTTATTACCTTTTGTGATGAATTAGATGATTTAATTGTTAGTCATTGGTAACTTACCAATGACCAGATGAGGATTTATGAGAATTGCCAAACTATAGTACCAATAGCAAACATTCCCGCCAAGACAGCGGCAGTAAATGTTAACCGCTGGAGAATAGGCTTAATTTCGTAGGAGACAATTAAGCGATCGCGCATAATTACCTCTTGGGGCTTAGTCCAGGTTTGGCCATCATACCACCCCGACTCTTCATAAAACACAGTGGGATTATAGAGGCGATCGCGAATATAAAGCCAGCCCAAGAACAACCGAGCCAGCACCAAAATCACCCCCACACTAGCACCTGCGGAACCACAGAGGAGAAAATGGGCCAGATGTTTATGTGGGGGGAAACTAGCCGCGGCCACTGGACCTGCCACCAACCAAGACAAACTCCAAATCCCCACCAGCCTTGTGATATAATCGCGCCTATTCAAGATACAATCACAAAATAGCCAAGATGTTTTTAACTGTTCATATTCATTGAGCGGTTGTTGCTCGATAGGAACTGGACAATAAGAAACCGAAGGCCTAATCATGTTAGCTAACCCCCACCCTGTTGAGAACTTGTCAGAGAAACGTGTTCTGCATGACCCCAGAATGCTTCTAAATTATAAAATTCCCTCTCTGTAGGCATCATGACATGAACAATCACCTCACCGTAATCGAGCAGCACCCAACTAGCATCAACCTTACCCTCACTGTGGAGAGGTAGCCTTTGCCAATCAGCCTTTACCTGAGCCTCAATAGCATTGGCGATCGCCCTGACCTGTACCCGAGAATAACCGGTCATGATCACAAAGTAATCAGCCAGATAAGAGACATCTGCCACCCTGAGAACTAAGATATCACCCGCCTTACGTTCCTCAGCAGCAGCGGCGATAGTCGCCGCCAAATCTTCACTCACCTCTTTGGTTTCAGCCTTAAGTCCCCGGATTGCACTTTTGATCTGGGAAACGGACTGTAATGGTAAATTTCCTTGGAAATAATCAGACATTAAACCTCAGGTGTTTTGTCCATTGTGTTACAATTCTACCCAATCACCGACCTACTTGCCAACAAACTGCCTGGCAAGTGTGATGTGTTGGTTTTTTTGCATCCTAACAAAAAAACGGGGTTTCTGGTTTAAAATGCACATTAACAGAGCTAACCAGTGAGCAAGCCAATCATCACTGAAATAGCTATACTCCAAAGTATACTGAATTTTTCTAGGGCTGGACTTTATGACATCCTACGCAACCTCCTTTGCTAGAGCAGAAATGGGCGAACTGCGGCGCTTAAAAGGCTTACTACCGCCGGAATTACAAAGCTGGGTGACAGTTGAAGGAACAACCGAAGTTAACCCACCCCTAATCCGCTGTGAAGAAATTAGTAAAGACCAAGTAGAAATTCAAATTGACTTGGTGAAATGGGATGCTCTAGCAATGGATCAGCGCAATCTATTGTTTTGGCACGAAGTAGCGCGGATTCAAAATGATACAATTCCTAAAGATGGTTGGGAAATGGCAGCATTAGCCATTGGGTTAGGCGGTGCCGTGGGTGAATTGTGGGTACAGGATGGATTATTGCTAGTATTAGCCTTAGCCCTGTGTGGAGTTTCCGGCTGGCGATTATATCAAAAAAATAATGGCGAAAAGCAAATCAGAGAATTAATTGCTGCGGACGAAAAAGCGATCGCCCTAGCGACCCGTTTTGGTTATAGCTTACCTAACGCCTACAAGAGCCTAGGTAGCGCCTTAAAAACCATGATTGACACAACACCTAGTAAACGCCAACGGACTCGCTACGAAAACCGACTATCTGCCCTCAAACGCAGTGCAAATAAAGCCAAAGCCAAATCTAGAAGCAGCGACGAAGGCTGACCGTAAAAACAGGGGGGCGGCAAACTCCCCCGAAAAATTACCAAAAAATAGACGTGTAACTTACAATTGATTTAACATCTTGTGGGTTTGAGGTACAACCCTAACCTGGGGTACCAAAGGTTTAATCATAGCTTGCCATAATAAAACCTGTTGGGGAGTAGGTGCTAAGACACCCCCCAAAGGTGTCACCGGTTGTAAAAATATGGGAATATCTGGACTCACACCCGCCACCAATTCCGCCGAGCGTTGCAACTCCGCCGGGTCTGTATTCTCAGAAATAATTATCTTGACAAAAACCTCAACTTGTGCATCAAAGCATAATTGTAAAAAGTTTGTATGTTCTAGCCAATAGGTTTCACCGCTGACACTAGGCAGTTTTAAATCCATACCCACAGAGTCCAGATAGGGCAAAATCATAGCCAGCTGTTCTGGGCGATGTCCTCCAGACTCCAAATATATAGGCAATTGGGTAAGAGATCGCACCGGGGGCAAAAATTCCTTTAAAAAGGCTGCATGAAGCAGGGGTTCGCCGCCAGTGAGGCTAATGCTATCGTGGAGAAAAGGTAAATTTTGCCGTTCCACCCATGCCATTAAAGTGGGGAGAGGGACAGGGTTAGAGTGAAATTCAAAGTCGCGCAATCCAGGCGATCGCTCTATGCGACAATTAACCGGTGCATTCCAAGTATGAACGCTATCGCAGAAGTGACAGCGCAAGTCACATAAAGCAAAGCGAATAAAAAGTTGACGGGTCCCAACATGAAATCCTTCCCCTTGAATAGCAGAAAAGACCTCCATCAGGCGTGCTGTAGATTTTACCGTAGTTTTAGCAGTCATGGGATATGAGTAACGCGATCGCGCTGCGTCGGCACAAAAGCGGGTATGTTTTCTTTACTTCTTGTTCTATTGTGAATCGTCGCGGGCAATATCGGCTCTAATCTTCATCAACTAACTTCTGAATCCTTCAGTCCACAGATATCAGACAAAGTTAGGTAACCTGCTAGGACAAAACAATTTTTCCCGGCCGAAATTTAGATAGAAACGAAAGTGCGGAGCCTCATGACTACCCAACTCACACAGGAAGACTTTTTAGTAACTTCCTTCCAGGAAACTGTAATAGTGCGGATACCAGCCCGGTTAAGCGTACTTGAGGCGGTTAGCTTTAAACAGACCTGTGAGGATTTAATTCAAGGAAACACCCCTCCCAAAGAGATTATTATTGATTTTGAGCAAACTACTTTTATGGATAGTAGTGGCTTAGGAGCCTTAGTCAGTAACTTCAAACAGACCCGTGTAAAAGGGATTAGTTTAACCTTGCGGAATATTACCCCCCAGGTAATGGCCGTACTCAACCTCACAGGGCTAGATCAAGTCTTTCCCATAGAGTCTAGCAGGGAAATTACAGAAGCTGAAAACCTCACACCTAACCAGCGCCTGGAACAATTACCACAGACTCATCCCTCAATAGCATCTTGGATGAAAAGATTTATAGATATTATCGGCGCAACAGTGGGTTTAGTAATTACAGGAATTTTATTTATACCCATAGTCCTAGCGATTAAACTCGATGACCCCGGCCCCATCTTCTTTAGTCAAGTCCGCTGCGGTTGGATGGGAAAACAGTTTAAAATTTGGAAATTTCGCTCCATGTGCGTAGATGCAGAGGCGAAAAAATCCCAAGTTAAGAACGAAGTCGAGGGAGCATTTTTTAAGAACGAGAACGACCCCAGAATTACAAAAGCAGGTAAGTTCTTACGGCGTACCAGCCTAGATGAACTACCGCAATTTTGGAATGTCCTCCGGGGAGATATGAGCTTAGTAGGTACTAGACCACCCACACCGGACGAAGTAGAACGCTACGAAGTGCCAGAATGGCAGCGTTTAGATGTCCGACCCGGTATGACGGGAGAATGGCAAGTTAATGGAAGGTCTAAGGTACGCAGTTTTGAGGATGTGATTCGCCTAGATTTGCAGTATCAAAAAAATTGGAGCTTACTATATGATTTTAACTTAATTCTCAAAACCATCGCCATTTTATTTAATAAAAACAGTGGCGCAGCTTAAGTAACTTTACTTAGTTTAGTAGTCATATCCCCGACTTCTGGAAGAAGTCGGGGATCTAAGATATATTGCTGTAAATAACCCAGAAACACTGAATCTAAACTAAACATGACTGTATCCGCTGCTATGTTTTTAATCAGATAACGCTGAGATAATGATTGTAAGCCATTGATTAACTCTGTAGATGACAGTGATAAATTTTTCCGTAAATATTCCCTAGATACAGGTTGTTGAGATTTACTCATTCCTAAAACTATTTTCTGTTCTATAGGTGATAATCTCTGGAATAACTCAGTTAAATAAATATTCATATCTTGAGTAATTACTAGGTTATTTTCCCCTAAAAACTCCCTCACACTACCAGCAAATAAATTGCTGATTAAACCAGCAATATCGCCCAGATAAATAAAATTACCGTTATAGAGTTTGATTAGTTGTATTAATTCCTGTTCCGAATGGGATGTTAAACCCATACTTTGGAGAAAGTCTATATTATATAAACCCGACAATTCCCAACATTTACTTACAGATAAACTGGGGAATAATTCCTGATTTCTACAACGAATATTTGGAGGTTGTTCTTGACTAATTAGAATTATAGTGCTTTGATGTTCAAATTCTGTGAACATCTGAAATAACCCTTGATAATCTTGATATTGAGGTTGATATTTTCCTGCAAATTCCCCGCGAGTAAATAGGGTTTGGACATCATCAAAGACAATTAAGCACTTTTGCTCGCGCCATAACTGGGAAAATTGGTAGATGAGAGATTTATCAGGTAAATTAGGTGTGATAGTTCCCGAATATTCTGTAATGACTTGATGTGATAACTCATTCACGGAAGATGGATATATTTTGAGATTTCTCCAGATAATTAATTCAAATTTCTGTAAGTTGATATCAATAAACCTTTTAACTAAGGTGGTTTTCCCAGTTCCCCTTTGTCCCAATATGGCTATTAAGGGAATATGATCATTTAATGTCCAGTCTTGTAATAATTCTAGCTCTTGTTCTCTTCCGTAGAACTGGGTAACTTTTGGCGCTAGCTTTAAATCATAATAAGTTTTTATAGGTTTTTCAGTGTTATCAGGTTGATTCGGTGGTTGATTTTGGGGATGATGAGGTTTTTCATAGTTAGAATACCAAGTAATATTATTATTTCCATAATTAAGAATTTTAGAAAAATCTCTAACTCGTTCTAAAGTCCAACAGAAATTAGACTTATTAATATTTTCTCCCAAGTGTTGAGATAAGATTTTAAATAACTTGCGACTTTCATCACCAATATAACCCTCATCGTAATCATAGGTTTCTGCAATTTGTTTATAAGTTCTTCCTTTAAACACCTCTTCAATAATCTTTTTTTGTAAATCATCTAAATGCTGTTCTGTCTCACTAAAGACTAAATTATCTACAAATTGTAAAATTTCTGCAACATTCATAAAACCTAGACTCAGTAGCACCTGTAGGAATTATAACTTAAGTTGCCAGGAGATAATCAGGTTTTTTCAGGTATTTGGTTAATATTTTTTAATATAACATCAGATAATATCAGGTATTTTCTACTACAGCAAAAAACAATTTAAGTATAAAAAGGGTTAATCAGGGTTCAACTAAGCAAAGCAGCATACCACAGAAACATCATGGTTAATCAACTTTATTATGGAGATAATTTAGAAGTTTTAAGACGCTATATAAAAGATGAGTCTGTTGATTTATGTTATATTGACCCGCCTTTTAATTCTAAACGCAATTACAATCAAATTTACAATAATATTGGCTCAGAAGATAAAGCCCAAGCTCAAGCATTTATAGATACATGGGAATGGGACGACCACGCCATACATGGAATAGAGGAAATTATTACTAATTACCATGGTTTATTTACTCAGCAATGTATTGATTTAATTACTGGGTTAAGGAATGTTTTAGGGAAAGGTAGTTTACTTGCTTATTTAGTGAGCATGACTTTAAGAATCACGGAGATTCACCGAGTTTTAAAACCTACGGGTAGTTTTTACCTACACTGCGATCCTAATGCGAGTCATTATTTAAAGTTAGTATTAGATGCTGTTTTTTGTTCTCAGGGTGGTGATTTTAGAAATGAAATTATTTGGAAACGTACATCAGGTCATAATGATTCTGGCAAATATGGTAATGTTCATGATGTTATTTTTTACTATTCTAAAAGTTTGAAATATACCTGGAATCAGGTATATCAAAAATATGACCAAAATTATATTGATAAATATTACAGATATCAAGATGATGATGGTAGAAAATGGATGTCTGGTGATTTAGGCGCGGCTGGTTTAGCTGGTGGTGGTTATCAATATGAATGGAATGGAATAGTTAAACTTTGGAGATGTCCTAAAGAAACGATGGAAAAACTTGATTCTGAAGGTAGAATTTACTACACCAGAAATCGTGTTGCTAGAATTAAAAGATATTTATATCAATTTACATTGAAGTTGCATATAATAGAGATATGAGGGTTAAGTGAGACAAGACAAAAATGGCACGTCAGCTAAAAATAGAAATTACCGAAAGTGCAGACTATCTGGAGAAAACACTAAAACAGACAAGAAGTGCAAGCCAGAAAGAACGGCTACAAATGCTTTGGTGGTTCAAAATAGGACAAGTGCGCTCACATCATGAATTGGCGCAAAGACTAGCACGTGACCCATCAACGATAACAAGATGGTTACAGAAATACCGAGTACAGGGATTAGCTGGGTTACTGAAAATGAAAAAACCACCCGGACAAGAGCCAAAAATCAAAGGTGAGGTACTCGAATCGCTCAAAACTCAATTAAATTCGTCCGCTGGTTTTGCGAGTTACGGAGAAATTGTGAGTTGGCTCAATGACAATTATGGATTAGATGTAAGTTACCGAATGGTACATTACCTAGTGCGATACAAGCTCGGTTGCAAGCTGAAAGTACCAAGACCATGCAGTGTCAAGCAAGACCCACAAGCAATAGAGACATTTAAAAAAACATTGCACAAGCAGTAATAGTTTGGCAAAAACTATTTGGTCAAGGCAAACGGTTACGTTATCTATGTCAAGATGAGAGCCGATTGGGATTAAAAACCGAACCTAGACGTGTTCTGACTAATCCTGGTGTTCAACCAGTAGTAAGAGTTTCATGGAAGCGAGAAAGTTTTTGGCTGTATGGTGTTGTTGAACCATTGAGTGGATGGCATTTTTGCTTGGAATATCCAAAGCTTTGTGGAGAACATTTTCAACAATTTTTAGATGCGCTTTCATCTCAACTCGCAGAAGATATTGCACTCCTTCAAATTGACCAAGCCGCAGCACATTTGACCTCTCAATTGAAGTGGCCTGAAAATATTATTCCTCTGTGTCAACCAGCCCATTGTCCACAACTTAACCCCATTGAAAGATTTTGGTTGTTTCTCAAATCTCAAATCAAAGGACAAGTTTTCAACACACTTGATGAACTTCGCGCTCGCCTCAACGAACTTCTCAGTCAAATCACATCAGAACGTGTTATTTCCTTGACTTCTTATGATTTTATTCTCGAAGCTCTTTTTTATGCAGCTTCAATGTAAATTGATATTAGCACACCTCAACATCTGGCAACACGACAGCTTACCAGCAAAGCTGCAATGGTTGAAACTGCCATCAGAGCGACTTTTGGAGATTCATATCTCTGACAATGATGGGCGGCAGGACATCCATTCTCGGATTACACCTCATACTTGGTGGGTATCGCAGATTACTCAATTTTCACCCGGAGTTCCCATTGTCCTAGAGAGCCGATTGAATCGGTTGCCTGTCTCGGTGGTGCGGCAAGAGTACATACACGTGCAGCGCCTTGTCGCTAACATCGGATTGTTGCCCTGATTAGATTCGCTTAACATTTTTGCCTTCTCACTCACCTGAATTACAAAGCGCACTACACCCCCATAGTTAGAAACCAGGGGCACTGTGCGCGGTTTCTGGTAGACCTAAGAACGAGCTAATAAGGGAGCGGATGCTAGTAAGGTTTGAGTGTAGGGATGTTGAGGATTGGTAAATATTTCCTTTGTACTACCCATTTCTACAATTTTACCATTATGCATAACGGCAATGCGATCGCACAAAAACCGCGCCAACCACAAATCATGAGTAATAAACAAATAAGTTAATTCAAATTCTGCCTTTAATTCTAACATCAAATCCAGCACTTGGGACTGTACACTAGCATCTAACATACTCACAGGCTCATCACAGATTAATAGTTGGGGACGGGTAATTAGAGCGCGAGCAATGGCGACTCGTTGCTGTTGTCCCCCGGATAAATCCGAGGGATAACGTTGATAATAAACTTCTGCTGGTGTTAATCCCACCCTTTCCAGCATCCATAAAACTTCTGATTTTGCTTTTTGTGCATCAGCTAGCTGATGGATAAATAAGGGGTCAGCTATACTTTGTCCCACTGTCATTACAGGATTAAGACAAGCATGGGGGTCTTGAAAAATCATCTGCATTTGTCGCCGTGAAACCCGGATTTCCTGGGGCGATAAACTCATTAAATCCTGTCCCAAAAATTCCACTTTCCCCGCGGTGGGACGAATCAGCTGTAATATTGTCCTGGACAGTGTACTTTTGCCACAACCTGATTCCCCAACTAAACCGAAAATCTCCCCGGGATAGAGTTTTAAGTTAACCTCATCTACGGCTTTAATTGTTTCCCTTGGTTTATTCAATAATCTTTGGATAAAATTCGGTTCTATAGTGTAGTGCTGCTTTAGTTGTGTAATCTGCAAGATTGGTGATGGTGAAGCTTCCCCATTTCCTGGTACAGAGGGCATAGTTTTTACATCTATACTTTGAATATGTAAAGCTGCTTGTAATAGCGATCGCGTGTATTCATGTTGGGGTTGTCTCAATACAGTTTCTGTCGCCCCCATTTCTACCATCTTCCCTTGATACATCACACCCAGGCGATGGCAATACTCCCCCACCATAGCCAAATCGTGAGAAATTAGCAACAAGGCCATATTTTCTTCACTGCATAGACGGCTTAATTCTTGTAAGATTTGCGCCGAGACGGTGACATCTAAACTAGTGGTGGGTTCATCAGCGATAATCAACTTGGGATTGAGCAGTAAAGCCAAAGCAATGGCTACCCGTTGACGCATTCCGCCGCTAAACTCATGAGGGTACTGATACCAACGGCTTGCAGGAATGTTCACTTTTTCTAAAGTGGCGATCGCTTGTGCTTTAGCTTCCCTAGGTGATAATTTTGGTAAATGGGCTTGTAGGGTTTCCATGCAATGGTCACCAATGGTCATCAATGGGTCAAGGCGTGTCATGGGATCTTGAAAAATCAAAGCCAAAGACTTACCCCGAAATTTACGCAACTCCTCAGGTATTAAATCAAACACTGATTTACCCTGAAACCTTACCCGCCCCTGAATGTTACTATCAGGGGGTAACAACCCCATTGCAGCCCTTCCCAGAGTCGATTTACCACACCCCGACTCACCCACCAAACCCATTCTTTCCCCTGCTTGTAAGGTGAAAGATACATCATCAACCGCCCAATTTACTACCTCCTCATTACTTTGAGGATAAGCCACACGGAGATTTTCAATGGTCAATAAAGCTTCACTCATGTAATTTCTGTTAGGAAGATGTTTTTGACACTCACCGCTATACCTTTGACCTCGGAAATTCCTGTTTGGGGAAATAGTTACAAAAATAACTGTCAATTGTCCCACAAATATGAGATCATGTCAGGAGTAGAGCAAAAGGTAAAGAATTGTTATGTTTGCGCCTCTGGTGGTGGTTGCACAATAGCCTCACAGTATTGGATGAGAGTCTGCAAGCGATCGCGAATCAACTTGAGCCTCTCATTAGTCGTGGATGCTTGCCGTGCTCCTTGGAGGAACATGATATCAATTTCCAACAAGCGCAACTGCTTACTGATCTCAGTCTGATATGACTGTACCCGGTAACCCGCATCAGGTAAAGGTACAATCTCCAGGCGAAACACCTGCTGCAACAAAGCCACACCCTTTCGCAGTTCAGGTGGATTGACTGGGGTGACACAGGTATCAGAGCGTATTTGCTCGAGTAAAGTTGCGAGTCTGTGATATTTCTCAAGATTTAGAGACATTCAGTGCTAGTTAAGATAGTATTAGTTTCAATAAATTATCTTTTAAAATAAACTTTCTCAACTTCTGATGACAAACCGCAGTGCCTCAACTCCAGCTTTGAGGTTTTGCCATAATATAGATTTATCATTGCTGTATGGATAATTACCACAGGCAACTAGAAAATTATCCTCATTTTTCTTCTTAACTGTAGCAGATAGGATTTTCCACCCTTCCTGCTACCCATAATCTTCATCTCTCACTTATCTACTGATTACGTTTAATCCCTAATTGTATGAGCAGCACACTTGTAAATTCCACAACTACACTCGCCCTTCCGGAATGGCTTCACAAATGTTTACGAGAGTCATCAGCATATAGGGGTGATCCAGAAGAACAGCAAAAGTATAGTGATGAAGTTTTAATTGGTAAGGCCTTTGAATTTGCCTATCAACTGCATGAGGGTCAATACCGCAAATCGGGAGAACTATATATTAGTCACCCCGTAGCCGTAGCCGGATTACTGCGAGATTTAGGTGGCAGTGCTGCCATGATAGCAGCTGGATTTCTTCATGATGTAGTGGAGGATACAGATGTCACAAGTGAAGACATAGAAAAACACTTTGGAGCAGAAGTACGCCAATTAGTAGAAGGTGTCACCAAGCTTTCTAAAATAAATTTCAACAGCAAAACCGAAAGCCAAGCGGAAAACTTCCGGCGGATGTTTGTAGCTATGGCTAAGGATATTCGGGTAATTGTGGTGAAACTGGCAGACCGTTTGCATAATATGCGAACTTTACAGTATATGTCAGAGTCTAGTCGTCTGCGCACCGCCCAGGAAACCAGAGATATTTTTGCCCCCTTAGCAAATCGCCTGGGGATGTGGCACATCAAGTGGGAACTTGAAGATTTGTCCTTTAAATACCTGGAACCGGAAGCCTTTCGGCAAATGCAGGATCATGTTTCCGAAAAACGGACGGCGCGGGAAGAAAAATTGGCTAAAGCTACAGAGATACTGCGGGAGCGTTTGCAGCAAGCGGGTATTAAATGTCAGGATATCAGTGGTCGTCCTAAGCACCTTTATAGCATTTATCAAAAAATGCAAAGGCAGCAAAAAGAATTTCATGAAATTTATGATTTGGCCGCCCTGCGGATTATTGTCCAGACTAATGAGGAATGTTACCGGGCTTTGGCAGTGGTTCATGATACTTTTCGCCCTATTCCCTCTCGATTTAAAGATTACATCGGCTTGCCCAAGCCTAACCATTACCAGTCGTTGCATACTGGAGTGATTGGGCTGACTGGCCGCCCTTTGGAAATCCAAATTCGCACTGTGGAAATGCATCATGTGGCTGAATATGGGATTGCAGCCCATTGGAAGTACAAGGAAACAGGTGGTTCTACTAGCCAACTCACCAGCGCTGATGAAAAGTTTACTTGGTTAAGACATCTGCTGGAATGGCAAAGTGATCTCAATGACGCTCAAGAATATCTTGATAGCGTCAAAGATAATTTATTTGGAGATGATGTCTATGTCTTCACCCCTAAGGGGGATGTTATACCTTTAAGTCCTGGTGCAACCTGTATAGATTTTGCTTATCATATTCATACCGAAGTCGGTAACCACTGTGCCGGAGCCAGGGTAAATGGCCGCATGGTACCTTTGTCAACTCCTTTGCAAAATGGCGCTATTGTAGAAATTATTACCCAGAAGAACAGCCATCCTAGTTTGGATTGGTTGAATTTTGCGAGAACTTCGGCAGCGAAGTATCGCATTAAACAATGGTACAAGCGATCGCGCCGCGATGAAAATCTGGATCGGGGACGGGAATTATTGGAAAAGGAACTAGGTAAAACAGGTTTTGATAACTTGCTCAAATCACAAGCCATGCAAACTGTGGCCGAAAAGTGTAATTATCACAGCGTCGAAGATTTACTAGCAGGTCTGGGTTACGGTGAAACTACCCTCAACTTAGTTCTCAATCGCTGGCGAGAAGTAGCTAAAGAACAACAACCTGCTAACGTTGTTTCTTTATTTCCCGGTAAAGAAATACCAACAACATCAAAAATTGTCCGCGATACCCCTCCCCTGAATACCCGTCCTTGTGATTCACCCATTATTGGCGTAGAGGGATTGGTATATCATCTAGCTGGTTGTTGTACTCCCCTTCCCGGTGAAGCAATTATTGGTGTGGTCACACGGGGTAGAGGAATTTCTATCCATCGTCAGGGGTGTAGTAATCTCGAAAGTGTGGAGTTTGAGCGCTTAGTACCCGTCAGTTGGAACTGTGCTGTTGAACATATCAGTCGTCCCCAGACTTACCCGGTAAATGTGCAAATCGAAGCTCTTGACCGTGTGGGGGTCCTCAAGGATATTTTATCCCGGTTGAGTGACCAGGGAATTAATGTGCGTCATGCACAGGTGAAAACTTCTATTGATCAACCCGCTTTGATTGATTTAGGAATAGATATACGCGATCGCTTGCAACTAGAGCAAGTGTTTACTCAAATTAAGAAAATGAGCGACATTTTAAACATCCGTCGCCTTGGTCAAATTGACGAATAGTATTTACTAGGCTGTGTTAGAGCAGATTATAAAACTTAGCTGGGATGACTAACATTAATAGACTGCAACATTTTTTCCCGCTTCTTGCGAGCAATTTCTTGTAAATCAACTGTTCTATCAGTCTCATCGACAATTTCACCGGTGATCACTTCTAGTACATCTTCCAATGTTACCACACCAGCCACATCTCCATATTCATCAACCACCACAGCCAGATGTTCCCGCGCTGCGATGAAATTCTTCATCAGTTTATCAGCTCGAATTATTTCGGGAACAAAGTGAACTTTTCTCGCTAAATTAGCAATTTTTTCCTGGTTATTACCTTCAACCATAGCTGTGAGTAAATTATGCTTTAAAGCAAATCCAATTACCTGGTCAATCGACTCATCAACTACAATAATACGGGTATGTTGAGAAGCAATAATGTCTTTTTTTGCGGCTTCAAGAGTGAGATTTCCGCGGATATAAGTTAACATAATCCGGGGTGTCATCAAGTCTGCTGCTGTGACATCATTTAATCTAAATACCCGTTGAATCATTTCTGCTTCATCGCTTTCAATAATCCCCTCTTGTTGACCAATATTCGCCAGCAACTTGATTTCGGCCTCATTTGTGGTTGGTCGCTTTTTGGTTTTAAAAAAGGGTGCAGTGACGTTTTCGATAATCCAAACCAGAGGTGTGAACACTAAAGACAGTCCAGTTACAGGTAAAGCCGTCACCATAGCGATTTGTTCACAATAGCGCTCTCCAATTGTCTTGGGAATAATTTCTGCAAACATGATAATCAACAAAGTAAGTATTGCCGAAAATATTCCCAACCAAGTATCTCCCAAGACTTGACTAGCAATACTACCTGTAATAATACTGCCAACAATATTAAAAATATTGTTCATGATCACAATTGTGGCAATCGGTCGATTCATATTTTCCCGAATTGCCAACAGTGCAAGGGTGGCCGGATGATTGGACTGTGCTAATTGTCTGACTCTCAGGGGAGAAACAGAAAACAACGCTGTTTCCGTAGCAGAACAAAGCGCTGAACCGAAAATCACAACAAATACAATTATTATTAGCTGCAACATAAAAGCTAGGAGTTCTTACCCATTTTATCAAAATCCACAGCAAGATTCCCGCTCCAATCAACAGCATCCTGTTTTAATGTATTTTGGGTCAATATAAATAATAATAGTTTGAGATTCTTATGTCACAAATATTTCCAGGAGAGGTATTCGCTAACACTGCCGATTTTGACAACGGTATTCGCCAACTCTTACCCCGCTATGATGAAATGTTGGAGGTAATTACCGAGTGTCTTCCAACTACAACTCGTCGGATTTTAGAACTAGGCTGCGGTACAGGGGAACTAACCCTGAAAATCTTCCACTGCTGTCCCAATGCGGAAATCACAGCCTTAGATTACTCACCACGCATGTTACAATTTGCTAGGGAGAAAATCACCAATGCTGGATATCAAGAACGGTGGACTGGCATACAAGCAGACTTTGGTGAATGGGCCAATCATCCCGAAAAGTTCGATATAAGTAGCGAATTTGATGCCTGTGTCTCATCTTTGGCAATTCATCATCTCCATGATCAGATGAAGCTGAAGTTATTTCAACGCATTGCTGCGAGTCTTCACCCTGGGGGTTATTTTGGCAATGCAGACCCAATATTACCAGAATCACCTGTACTGACAGAAGTTTATCAGGCCGCACGAGAAAAATGGGCAGCACAACAGGGAAATACTTTAACCGAGGTACGGGCTAGGCTTGGTAGTAGTACTGAGCAAGGATATTCTAGCCAAGACCAACTCGCTACTTTGGAGACACATTTGCAAATGCTCACTCAATCTGGATTTAAAACAGTAGCAGTACCTTGGAAATATTACGGTTTAGCTGTTTTTGGCGGCTGGACTTAACCCATATGAACCGCTTCCGGATGCTGCGTTTAGAGCGTATCCCAGGCGGTTCCTTTATAGCCATAATTAAAAATTTCTGGGTGTAAAATTTCTGCTAAAATCTCTAAAGAATCTGCAAGTCTTGGCCCGGGACGATTGAAAAAAGCATTGCCATCAGCAACATAAACTCTACCACTCTGGGTGGCGTGAAGTTTTTCCCAGTCTGGACGTTGAATGAATAACTGGGCGGCTTGACGAGTCCGATTTAAATCAAAGCCACAGGGGATAAAAATGATAATGTCTGGATTGCTTTTTAACAGTGCTTCCCAGGATATATAACTAGAAGGCTGACCTTTGACGCTAAATTGTGACTGACCTCCTGCTAAGTTCACCAATTCGGGAATCCAATTCGCAGCAATTATTAAAGGATCTGTCCACTCAATACAGGCTACTGTGGGTAACTCTGTTGAGGAAAGCCCCTGGAGTTTTCGCTGACAAATCGTGACACGAGCTTCTAAATTTTCCAAGACATGAACTGAGTCTACACCAAAGATATCACTTACTCGCTCAATATCTTGCCAAACATCCTCAAGAAGATGCGGTTTTAAGGAAATAATTTGAGGTGAGGTGTGGACAACACTAGCAAAGGCTTTTTCCACATCTGCAAGGGTGACTCCACATAAATCACACTGGTCTTGAGTAATAATGTGGGTGGGTTGTAATTTCTCTAAAATATCGGTTTTGATTTCATATATACTTAAGGCGGATTGTAACAAGTCGTTGATATCATCATGAATCTTACGGCTTTGCTGATGGTAATTCCAGCGTGCTTGAGTACAAACCGGGCGATTTTTGATTTCCGGAGGGTAGTCGCATTCATGCGATCGCCCGACAATGTGATTAGTCAGGCCCAGTGCGTCCAAAATTTCCGTTCCACCAGGAATCAAAGAAACAATCCTCACACTACTATTGGCCATCGGGCTACCTCCAGAACAGCTACTATAATTTCAATTCTGGCAAACTTTAACTGTTGCGGTATCTTTCTTTAGGTGAACACCTGTGTTCATTCATAAAACAAAATCACATATGAAGTATTTCACGGACTAAAGAAGCTAACTTGTCAGCACTATCAGGAACTGCGACCGCTTTGGCATTTTCTGCCATTGTGGCTAATTCATGGGGCGATCGCAATAAATGTAAAACTTCAGTTTGTAATATCTGTGTTGTTAACTCCGATTGCCGAAAACTTAAAGCCGCGCCAGCTTGGGTAAATACCTCTGCATTGTATGCTTGATGGTCTTCGGCAGCAAAGGGGTAAGGAATTAATATCGCTGGCGTTCCACATACTGCTAATTCTGTTAAACTGCCTGCACCAGCGCGACTAATGGCTAAATCGGCTCGTCTTAACAAGGCCGCCATGTTGTCGTAAAAGGGTAATGAGATATATTGCGAATGCTGGAGACTATCCGCCTGGGGATCTTGATTCCCTGTTAAATGTACCACATAAGCACCAGCATCAAACCAGGACGGAGCCGACTGGCGCACTAACTGATTCACCGCCACCGCCCCCTGACTGCCACCAAAGACTACAATTAAAGGCGCACCATCAGGAATAGGTAAATCTAGCAATTTATCTAGTCCTGGTTCCAGGAATTGAGAGCGCACGGGAGTACCCACATAAACATTTTTGCAGCGAGGTAAATACTGACTAGCGACCGCAAACCCTAAGGCCACCGCACTACACCAAGGGCCAAAAAACCGGCTGACTTTACCAGGTAAGGCATTAGATTCATGGAAAACTACAGGTAACCCCAGGGAACGCGCCGCAATGACGCTAGGAGCCGCTATATAACCCCCTGTGGTGAAAACACCTTGAAAATTCCCTTCTGTGAGGATGCGTCTGACCTTCAAAATCCCCGCCACCATACCGGCTATGATCCGGAGTGTAGACAATCCAAATCCTTGCTGAAACCCCTCAACTGCAATAGTATTCAATAGATACTGTGTGGGCACAAGTTGAGTTTCTAAACGATTGGAGACACCCAGCCATTCAATCTCATAATCTGGTAATTTCTCAGCCAGTGCGATCGCTGGAAACAAGTGTCCACCAGTCCCACTAGCAGCTATTAATAATTTTATCGGTGCGTTTGCCATGAACAATCTAAAGTTTAGCGCCTAGCATATCTAAAGATAAAACAATTTCCTGACCTTCTCTACTTAAATCAGCAAACTCTTACCAAATGACTAACATTACTGCCTTATTACTGAAACACCAACAGAAATTTCCTCATAGTATTTGGTTCTTTATATCACTAATACTATTGAATGTAACTAGTAATTGGCAACCGGCTCAAGCTAGGACAATACAACCATTACAACCTGTGTCTACTGTTGTCCAAGGCGGTGAGATGTCCTTAAAAGACAGGCTACGCCAATGGCAAACAGCCAACAGCTTATCTCCCATCATTTCCAGCGGTACAGCCTCTGAATTGAGCAATCTGTTAGCACAAATGGATGCAGCAGCTACCCGTGCTAACATCAAAGAAGTCATGCAATTTTACAGTCCCAACTTCAGCAATACAGATGGTTTAAATTACCAATCCCTAGAAAAATCCTTAATTGTATTCTGGAAACGTTATCCAAATTTGCGATACACTACAAAGTTGCAATCTTGGCAAGTTGAAGGCAATACCATCGTTGCCGAAACAGTCACTAATATAGTGGGTTCACCATCTACCAACAGCAGTAATTTCGCTCTCAATACCACCATTACATCCCGTCAACGGATTCAGGGCACAAAAATAGTCGAGCAAAAAATTTTATCAGAACGTAGCCTACTTACTTCTGGTGAGCAGCCTCCCCAAATTGATATCAACTTACCAGATCAAGTAAAAGTAGGACAGAAGTATTATTTCGATGCCATCGTCCAAGAACCACTCGGCGATGAGTTTCTACTGGGAACAGCAATAGAAGAACCAGTCCACGTCAGTAAATATCTCAATCCCACATCTGTAGATTTGGAAAGACTCAAATCTGGGGGACTTTTTAAAATCGGACAGGCCCCAGTTATTCCTGGTCACCGTTGGGTGTCAGCAGTGATTGTCAGATCTAATGGGACTACCATCGTCACTCAACGTCTGCAAGTGGTTAGATAGTTAAAATTCATCGTACCAAAAAGCTTGTTTGTGTGTACACTCCGCCCCTAGCGGCGGAGTTTCAATTCTTCGATCACATCAGCCGGAATCTCAGTCACTAAACGAATGGGAAATCCTTGGGTAGAAGCATATTGGGCGTACTCTGGGGTGAGGAAGATTTTATATTGCTCCCTTTGAGGAGTCATTTGTGCCGCAAATGCTAAAGTAATAACTTTCATATACCTATGAATCTCAGCAGCTTGGGCACCAACTACCTCAACACCCCCCTTCTCCTCCCTCTGTGCAGTAGAAATGGGATCTTTGATACTACCGTGAGTTGCTCCCACAATTCCAATTAGCCATTTTGGTGCTGGGATTTTGCTAAAACCAATGATTTGTTCGGTTAACGCTGGGGTTACTTGATCGGCTGATGATGCTAAAATTAGGATGGGAACTTTCATATTTTCTAACCCAGTTTCACCAAACATAAGGGAAGTTGTGGGGTTAAGAGCGATCGCCTGTTTAATGCGGGGGTCTCGTAATATGTAGCGCTCTTGTGGCAGAGTTTTGGCAACACATTGCAAACCCTCCCCGAAATTAACAGTAGTATCTAGGAATTGAGCACAGCGTTCTCTTAAAGAATCTACTTGTAATTCTCCCCCAGCAATAGACATCGCTGTCCCACCCCCAAAAGAATGACCGATCACCATAGCGTTATTGGTTGTTAACTTACTTTGTAGCTGGTGTTTGTCTTGTTGGTTCCACTTTGCCAACTGGTCTAAAATAAAACTGATATCTTTAGGTCGCTCCAAAAATTCCTGCGGTTTCATCAGTAATGCAAGACCCCCCTGCATTGGATCGATTCGGTAATCTTGATTACTGCCAATATGTTCTAGCGCTGCTACTACATATCCATGAGATGCTAAATGTTCTGCTATGTAGCGCATATCTGTGCGATCAGAGGAATAACCATGTGATAAAATGATCACAGGTTTAGTAGTTACGGCTGCATCTGACCAATAAATGTCAACAGGAACAAGACGTTGGCGTTGTTCATCTTTTAATCTTGGTAAGTTGATCACCTGTACTTTCCCAGTTCCTGCTTCCCCAGGATCAAAGGGTAAATTCAATTCTGCAGGCTTTGCAGCCAGTCTGGGAGTAATGGCTTGTATAAACTCGTTGCTTTGTTGATAGGACAGGTTAAAGTTACTAAAAACCCCAGGTACTTCCGCCACATTAATGACAAGGTTTTGACTGGGGTAATTTTGGATAAAGCTAATAACAGAAAGTCCTTCTGAAGTTTTAGAACCATGTACCAGCGCAGTTCTCAGGGCTTGCATTCCCGCCTCATCTTTGCGGAATGTGAGTTTAGAGAAGTCTTGGAGGATACTACTACCAACCGGAGTATATAATAATCTACTTAAATTTACAAAATTTACGGTAACTTTCTTACGTAGTACTTCTAAAAATTTTTGCCGATCTTCAGGGGGAAATTTATTCGTATAAACTTGATATTGCTGAGGTACTATTCCTGTTGCGGCAATTCTTTGCAAGTCTTCAACTGATATTGATTCCTCTAGAATACCATAACGCAAAATAACATTCTGTGCAGGATTGGCCGGTTTAATTCTCAGTAAGAAATATGTGTTAATAATGGTGATTAATAAAAAAATCTTTATTGTAATGTTTGATAGTAGTGTATATCGCATAATTTGACACCGAACGACATTTTTATTTATGGGTTAGAAACTTTTGAACCGGTTAAAGCTTTTTTGAAAATTTTATCATAAATATTCAGATAATTACCGGCTGAAATTTCAGCTAATTCCATACCTAATGCACCCTAGAGGCTCAAGTCAAAGTCACCCATAAGCGATCGCCTATTCAGCATTTAAGCTTTTGAGAATTTTCTTAGCTAACAATTTTTATATAACTCTACTATATTTGAAAGGATGATTCCTTGCCAGATCAGCGATAGCGCAAGCGCTGCTGCTAAAGCAGATCGCCTATTTCACATTACCATCATTTCACTTTCAACACTATCGATTAGTATCAAGTGATATTACACTTATGTTAGTGTAAATACTTAGTAAATGACTATTTCCAGGGAATCTTTGCATAAACCATCCTATGGTTTGGTGGTTAGGCCTGCCTGTGAGTAAGGATAGTAATTTTCTTATGCCACCCATAGTTATTAAGATATTATTAAAAAGTTTAATAATATGAGATGATAATTAAACTAAGTATTATTCATTAGATATCCGATGACAGATGAATTTCCCTGGCTGAGTGTGATTGTCTTGTTACCATGCATTGCTGCTCTGGTGATCCCTGTTCTTTCCGATAAAGACGGCAAGTGGATACGATGGTATGCGCTAGGAGTGGGAGTTGCCGATTTAATCTTGATGTGCTACGCCTTTTGGCGGCATTATGATGCCAGCAGTGCTGTATTTCAACTAGAAGAAAATTATGCCTGGATGCCTCAGTTAGGCCTAAGTTGGGCGGTTGCTGTGGATGGTTTATCAGTTCCCTTTGTACTTCTAGCCGGACTGGTAACAACACTGTCAATTTTTTCGGCTTGGCAAGTTGACCGCAGGCCTCGTCTTTTCTATTTCCTAATGCTAGTGCTCTACTCAGCCCAGATTGGGGTATTTGTCGCCAAAGACCTGCTGCTGTTTTTCATTATGTGGGAAGTGGAGCTAATTCCCGTATACCTGCTGATTTCCATTTGGGGTGGGCAAAAGCGTCGCTACGCTGCTACAAAATTCTTGATATATACGGCGGCAGCTTCTATATTTATTTTAGTAGCAGCATTGGCAATGGCGCTCTACGGTGGGGGTAATATCACTTTTGACTTAGCACGGTTGGGATTGAAAGATTACCCACTAAATTTAGAACTTTTACTGTATGCAGGATTGTTAATTGCCTTTGGTGTCAAGTTGGCTGTGTTCCCCATGCATACTTGGTTACCTGATGCTCATGGAGAAGCTTCATCTCCAGTATCAATGATTCTGGCAGGTGTGCTGCTGAAGATGGGAGGATACGGACTAATTCGCCTGAATATGGGAATTTTGGCTGATGCACATATTTACTTTGCACCAGTTCTGGCAATTCTGGGGGTTGTTAACATTATCTATGGTGCGTTGAATTCCTTCGCCCAATCTAATATGAAGCGGCGGCTGGCCTATTCGTCCATTTCTCACATGGGATTCGTACTGCTAGGTATTGCTTCCTTCACTGATTTGGGTATTAACGGCGCCATGTTGCAAATGATTTCCCACGGTTTAATTGCGTCCGTGCTGTTTTTCCTGGCAGGTGTCACCTACGATCGCACTCGTACAATGATTATGGATGATATGGGCGGTATTGGTCAGGTAATGCCAAAAGTATTTGCATTATTTACCATCAGCGCCATGGCCTCCCTAGCTCTCCCAGGTATGAGCGGCTTTGTGGGGGAACTTGCTGTCTTCGTTGGTATAACTAGCAGTGATGTCTACAGTTCCGCCTTCTGTATTGTCACGGTTTTCCTGGCTGCCATAGGAGTTATCCTCACACCAATTTATCTACTTAATTTGCTGCGTAAGGTGTTTTATGGTACTAGTGCTGCAGTCTCCTGTGACGTTAATAATGCAGCCTTGGAGAATCAGGAGGACGAGGGAACAGCTTGTTTTGGTACTGACTGTCTGCTGCCAACTCAAACGATCTATAGTGATGCTAGACCCCGTGAAGTATTTATTGCTGCCTGTTTTCTGTTGCTGATTATCGGTATCGGGTTTTACCCCAAGTTGGCTATGCAGATGTATGACGTGAAGACCGTGGCTGTGAATGCTCAGGTGCGCCAATCTTTGATGACTATCTCCCAAGCAAATCCCCACATCTATGCTCAGGGATTGTCAGTTCCTACTATTCCCCCATCTGAAATAAAACCCGTTTTGGGAGTTGTTAAGTAACTTTATTGACTTATGAAACGTCGCGATTTTATCAATTGGGTAGGTTTAAGTACAATCGCTAGTAGTTTACCTGTAGCTATAGCTGCTTGTGCTTCTAAAAAAGTATCTAGAGATTGGCAAACTGTGGGTACTGTGACGGATTTGGATAAAGATGGCCAATTGCTAGTTCAAAAATCCCCTACTTTCAATGTTTTAGTAGTTGGTACATCGGTCAGTGAAAATCTCATCGCTGTTGACCCTACCTGTACTCACTCAGGTTGCACAGTAACATGGGACGGGAAAGGTAATAAGTTTGCCTGTCGTTGTCATGGTGCAGAATATAACACTAATGGTCAAGTGCGAAGGGGACCGGCTAGAGAACCACTCAAAACTTACTCAGCTAAGATTGAGAATAATTCAGTATTAGTGAAGCAAAATTAATAATTTCATATCAAACATCCTCTGAGAGAATGGTGGATGCTCTCAAAAACAAGGCTGGAAGAGCCATTAAAAAAAAGCTCAATTTTTGGCAAAAATTGAGCTTTTTATAGTTAAATTTCGTCAGGTGATCGGAATACCTATTTATTTAGTATTAATCAACACTACTTTAACTCCTCCTAAAGATAGATAAATACTACGTCCATTTTTTCATACTTCCTGAAAGTTTTGCTAGGCAATGGATGGAACAATAGTATCAATTTTAATTGCCATCTTATAAATTTCATCCTCAGTTGTAGTAATTAAGCCCCATGATTACAAAAACCTTCTGATAGTATTTATTTTTGACCCCCTAGTTTTGCCTTGTTACATCAAATATGGGACTTATGTGTATTTCGTAATTATTGATACTACTATTCTTATGACTTCATCTCTACTACCTAGTAGACAGTATGTTGATCAAGACTTCTGTCTACTTAAGGATGTAATGGTGATTTTATGATGTTACAGTTTAAATATCGCCAAATTTGGTGGAATCATCGTACACAATGTCCATAGCGGCAATATTTTGTCAGGAGTGAATGTGAATATTATTTCCCTTGTCTACTACAAGCTAGACAAATACAAAAGTTTGTTTTACCTACCCAGCGTAGCTGCTCTGACAATGTTAAGTAGTGGTGTGTCTGCTATTGCTGAAACAGTAGATACTCAACTGTTACATGAGGCTTCTGTGAATGCAATATCTATGGCTACGCCATGCAAGGTAGAAGTTGCTAATGAAACATTCACACCTGTACAGGGGACGGTGGAAACCTCATCAGCATCCCTGATTTCTCAATCAAAACTTACTTCTCATCATCAGATAGCACAAGCAAATATAGATTTTGGTAGACCTAGCCGTGCCGGTAAAAACTATGTCGGTATTGCTGGTAACCTTGGTTTAGAAGGTAGCAACTCATCTTTAGGTGATGCCAATGTTGCCGTTGTCGGTAAAGTGGGATTAACAAATACCATATCTGTAAGACCATCTGCTCTATTTGGCAACAACACCACTATCTTGCTTCCCGTTACCTATGACTTCAGCTTACAGCAGCCAAGTCCCTTTGAGGAGCCATTAGCGATCGCACCTTATGTTGGAGTAGGTGCAGCTCTTAAAACTGGTGATAATTCTAAGACTGCTTTATTAGTATCTGTTGGTCTTGATTTTCCTCTCAATAGTCGATTTACCGCCACAGCTTCCGCTAATGCCGGATTTTTTGACCAAACTGATATCGGTTTGTTATTAGGAGTTGGTTACAATTTCAGCGGTTTTTAACTGAATCATCTCAAACATAAAAGGCAAAAGTTATTCTCACTCTTGCCTTTTACCTAATAATGCAACTTTGTATTTAGGGATGTAATCTTGATTTTTGCAGTAATTATTCCAGTTTGCATAACAACAAATAATTCTTTCAGCTAAAAATAACCCTTATATATATATGAATAAACAGCGGCAATCATCAAATCAGACTAAAAATGTTATAAAGGAAAATGAAAAAGAAGAAGAACTCATGCATGATGTTCTTGTGTTGCTGGAAAACTTGATTTCTAGGGAAGAGACTACAGTCAAGTTAATCATGGATTCTCTCTATGATGTAGGCTCAATTAACCTGATTAACCATAAGTTTCATTGTCGGACTCTCAATAGACTTCTCAAACTCATTTCCAGAACATCCAAGCCAGTATTTAGAATTTTTGCTTGGCGGTGGTTTCAAAATAATGGTCCTCAATTAATTACTAACTGGATACAAAACAAGATTGCTTTCAAAAGCACCCAAACAGCAAAAATACCGACAACACAAGTTGTGCTGGCAAATCCCGACACAAATGTTAATCCTCTAACAAAACCTCAGTATCAACTTCAGGAAGTAAAACATCTTCTTTCCCAAGTGACATTACTAACTGGTATTTTGGCTGGGTTCGTGACTGTGTTTGGTTGTAGCTTTGTTTGGTTAAGTTATTCTCTAGAGCGATCGCATATGCAAAGAATTGTAGAATTACAAAATCAGGTGAAAACTCTGGAGGCTAGCGTCCAAGAACATTAGCTGAATCTGGAAGTAGCCCGGTAATGATTGTGGCGGGCTACCCCCATGTCCTTGCTGTTTCCGTGGGAGAGACTATTGAGGATTAGGACTAACTTTATCTATCACATTAATTTTACCATCTGCTTCTACAGTCCAAACATCGTAGACACCCACAACATCGCCATTGGCATCAATATCCACATTACCACTTGCCCCTTGGTAGTTAATGTCTTGACCCTCTCGAAGTAACTTCAGCCCCTCGCATACATTAGTAACTTCTATACCAGGTGCATTAGCAACATCACGTATCTTCTGAGCAATACCAACCCCTGTATTTTCCTGGGCGGCTTGGGCGGACAGTACCAACAAAGCCGCAGCATCCCAGGCTTGGGGAGCATATTCCCCCGGTGAACCGCCTTTTTTTTCTTGCCACAGTTGATTAAAAGCTGCTAGGGCTTGGCCATCAGAACCGGGTACTGTACCCAGGGCTCCCGCCAAGAGATATTTCCCATCTCCACCTTTACCTACTTGGTTTGGGAAAGTAGGTGATTTTACTCCATCTGTCAGTAAAATCTGCACCCCATCAGTTAACCCTTGTTGATAAGCAGTTTTGAGGAGGAGACTACCTGTTTCAGCGTAGAGAACCGCTACGACTGCATCCGGTTTACCGGCGAAAGCCGCAGCGGCTTCAGTATCAAAAGTTTGGGCTTTGGGATCGTAGCGGACAGGATTATTTTTATTAACTACAGTTCCGCCCAATTTCTCAAAAGCCTCTACAAATGCTTTTTCAAACCCCACGCCATAGTCGTTATTAATCACAACTGTAGAAACTCGCCGAAAACCTTTTTGATTAGCTAGTTCAGCTAATGCTAATGCTTGGTAGGTATCAGGAGGAGCTGTACGCGACCAAAAGCCTTTAAATTCACCTTTTTGGGCTTTTTCTGTAAAAACTGGACTGGTACTACCAGGAGAAACCAGCATCACTTGATTCGGCACAGCAACTGAGACAGCAGCAGTAGAAACGCTACTAGCAAAGGAACCAACTACCCCAGCTACCCGGTCTAAAGTTGCCAATTTGGTCATACCCGCCGCACCAGCTCTGGGGTCAGTCTGGTCGTCCACTTCTATGAGGGTAACTGGTTGTCCATTCACTCCCTCGCAAGCGTTAACGGTCTCTACCAGCAAGGGAATGGAGCCTATCATTTGCTGTCCAACCGATGCTAGGTCACCAGTACTTGGTAGTAAGGTACCAATTTTTAGCCCGGAACTACTCTCCCCTGTGGTATTAGTGTTATTGGCATTTTCGCAAGCTCCTAAAAGGAACCCTGTTGTTAGGGTAGCTATACTCAAGCCTACGGCAGTATTAATTTTTAGCACAGTTTACTTTTTCCCCTGAGGTATTTAAGACGATAAAAGTAAGATTCAACCTAGCTTTTTCTTATACTAGGCAAATCTTCACACTCCCCTATGTAAACAGAGGGGGATTGTTGGTTCAATTACTCGAATAAATAATAGCATCTACCCACGGGAATAAAACTTTTCACCAAAATATCAATATTTATTGATGTATAACATAGGTAATTTTCATCCCTAGACCTAACATTAAGAAAAAAGTAATCACTTTGTTCTCAAGGGTTATCGGCATTCTCGTTATAAATATAGCATTTCCCATGCTCGTGAGGTACAAAGTTGTTTAGTTTCAGGGAACAGGGAACAGGGAACAGGGAACAGGGAATAGGGAATAGGGAATAGGCAATTGATGTGTACTTCATTAGCCTGAAAAAGGCTTTAAGTTAAGAAGGCAAGTTACTTTTTAACTTAGGCGTATCGCTAAAACGGAGAGAGAGGGATTCGAACCCTCGGTACGGAGTTACCTGCCGTACAACAGATTAGCAATCTGTCGCTTTCGACCACTCAGCCATCTCTCCAGATGGGCTACAGATTTTAAATATAGCAGAGTATTTTTAGTTAGTCAACTATCATTTATAAAATTGTTTGAAGTATCGGACGCAAATATAGAATCTCCTGACTTATAGTCAGGAGACTGGCAGGTGTTGCAAAACTTACGGGTTACGAATTATTCTGAATACGGAGTTAACTAAAGAACCTGCGATCGCATCCACGCCCCTGGTAAAGAAAGTAACTTTTGCCACTGAGGTACATAGGCACGTTGGGTAAACGCGTTGTAATCGTTACGTTCAATGATGGTTAAAATTCGACTGTAATGCATGAGAGCCGCCCATACAGGCCAACGAGCATCAGGGGATAGATAACTAATACCTCTTTCAGCTTTAGTATAAAATTCTCTAGCTCTGTTAATTTCAAACCGCATTAGGGAGCGCCAGCGGTCATCAACTACACCTTTAAATAAATCGTCCTCAGTGTAATTGAATCGTGCCAAATCCTCTAGAGGAATATAAATTCTCCCCCGTCGTGCATCCTCCCCTACATCTCTGAGGATGTTGGTGAGTTGCTTGGCTATTCCCAAGGCGATTTCTTCAGCAGTGGGCAGATAAGGCTGTTGTTTACAGTTCCACGGCGCTGAATTTCTGGTTTCATCCAGTCCCATAATCGAGGTTGACATTAAGCCAACAGTACCGGCGACGCGATAACAGTAGAGGTATAAATCCTCAAAGGTTTCATAGCGACTGCGATACAAATCCATCTGCTGACCAGCAATCATATCCCGGAAGGGCTGAATGTCGATGGGAAAGCGTCGAACAGTATCAGCCAAAGCTACATCATAATCTTCCACTGGTTCCCCAGCGAAAATGGACTCTAGCTGCTGCTCCCATAAATCTAGGGTTTCTGGCGTAGTCATGGCACATCCAGGCCCATCTACCAATTCATCTGTGCGGCGACACCATGCGTAAATCGCCCAAATAGCAGGACGTTTTTCTTCGCTCAGGAGCAAAGTGCTTAGGTAAAAAGTCGCGGAATACTTGGCTATAAGTTGCCGACAAAGTTTGTAGGACTCGTCTACAGAGACCAGCGTTTTCATGCGCGGTGGGGAATCAGGCAGTTGCAGCATTCGTTGCGGGCGGTCGGGTTGGCGTTTGCAGGTCTGAGGAATTTTCTACCGGGGGGGCTTCCGAGATTGCTTGCGCTGTCAGCTTACCAGAAAGTACAGCACCTTCCATACTGGCTAAGTAGCGCTGCATGGTGTAATCCCCAGTGAGATAAAAGTTGTTGATGGGGGTTTGTTGTGAGGGGCGGTACTGTTGGCGACCTGGTGTCGCTTTGTAAACTGAGCGCGGTGTTTTGACCACATGATACTTTAATAATTTAGCGTTATTTTCTTGTCCAAAATGGTCAGGGAAGAGTTTCTCTAACTCAGCAAGAGTGGCGGTAACAATTTCCTCATCTGATTTAGTGATCCAATCTTTTGCCGGAGCTAAAACTAATTCCAACATTGAGCGATCTGGATTAGCATATTCACGACAGGCATTGCTCATATCAGCATAAACGCTCAGGAGCGGCGATCGCGAGAATAATAAGTGATCAATCTCTGTCAGTTTACGATCAAACCACAAATGGACATTAATTACAGGTACCCCTTCTAAACCTTCTAGCTTTTGGAAAAACTCCATTTCCTGCCAAGGTTTTGGTAGCATTACCTTTAACGGGTCAACGGGCATAGCTGACACATACAAGTCAGCTGTAAATATTTCATCCTCAGCCCCATTTAACCCTCTGAGTAAGAATCCCTTAACTGTACCGTCAGGGTTGAGCAAAATTTCCTTGAGGGGAGCATTTAGCCGCACTTCCCCACCCCGCTGAGTGATGTAATCTACTATCGGCTGACACAATCTTTCGGTGGGTGAACCGTCTAAAAATGCCATTTTAGAGCCGTTCTTTTCCTGAAGGAAGCGATTCAGCGCTGTGAGGAGGATCGTAGCAGAGATTTCATCAGGTCCAATGAAGTTTAATGACTTGCACATGGCAATGAAAACTTCTGTATTCACCCGTTCGGGAATCTTCTGTTTACGTAGCCACTCTGTCCAAGAATATTTATCCATCTCCTCAACATATTTTTGCCCCTGAACCATTGCTGGAATCAGTCCTAGACCAAATTTAATTTTTTCTGGCCATGTGAGCATATCGTTGTTTCTGAGAATCGCCACCACACCATTTAAGGGCGCTGGCAAATCTGGGAAGTCAAAGCGGCTGTATGTTCCTGGTGCTTCGGGCTGATTGAAGATCATTGTGTGTTCTTTCCACTGCAATCGATCTTCAATATCCAGTTCTTTAAATAGCTGCAACATATTGGGATATGCGCCAAAAAAGATGTGCAAACCCGTTTCGTACCAGTCTCCATCAGCGTCTTTCCACGCGGCCACTTTACCACCCAATACATCCCGGCGCTCCAAGATAATGGGAGTATGACCTGCGTCTGTGAGATATTTCGCGCAGGATAGCCCTGCTAGACCAGCACCCGCGATCGCGACTCGCATTTAAACTTACTGCCTTTTAATATTTCTTTATGGTTTTGTCGTTCTCATTATAAGTTGCAATCCGTTACATTTGGCAGCAGTTGTACGATCTGTTCTCAAAAAACTTCTCTCAGGAATGCTCTTACTCACATCCAAAGGTGCTAACACCATCACAATTGAATCTTTTCCTGATTTCCACCATCTAACTGAGTTTATGTAATTTTCCCGAAGATAAATTAAAATATTTAGTATATTTTATAGTTCTTTTTTTTCCTATGCTCACATCTCAAAAGCTACAAACCTTTGGTAATCATTTAATAGTTGGTATTTCTGGGACGACATTAAGTGATGATGATAAACGTATACTGAGTGACTTAAAACCAGTTGGGGTGATTTTTTTTGCTAAAAACTTTGAGGATGGTAACCCTTACGAAGTATGGCTAGAAACTTTCGGGCAACTTAACCACCAAATCCGAGAATATGCTCAACGTGACTCTATGTTTATGACATTAGACCACGAAGGAGGAAGGGTGGTGAGGACACCATTACCAATTACCAGATTTCCTTATGCCTTACTGTGTCGATCACACGCCTACGAAGTAGCAAAAGCCACAGCATTAGAACTTAAATCACTGGGGATAAACTTATCCTGGTCTCCCGTAGCAGATATTTTTTCTCATCCTCAAAACCCCATTATCGGACCTCGTGCCTTTGGTCACACCCCAGAAACCACAGCTAAAGCTGTATGTGAATACTACAGAGGACTTAAGGAAGGGGGAATATTAGGATGTGGGAAACACTTTCCTGGACATGGAGACACTAGTAAAGATTCTCACATTGAATTACCCATACTCAATCTGACCCTAGAAGACCTGCACAAACGGGAGCTAATACCATTTAAAGCCCTGATTGCCGAGCAAATTCCCCTAATCATGACAGCTCATATCTTATTCCCGCACATAGACCCCAAATTACCAGCCACACTTTCCCCAGCTATCCTCAAAAGCATACTCCGGGACGAATTGGGCTTTGAGGGTGTAGTTGTATCCGACGACCTGGATATGAAAGCTGTTTCCGATATGTTTACCCACAGTGGTACAGTAGCCCAAGCCTTTAATGCTGGCTGTGATTTATTTATTGTCTCCCGTAATCTTAATTCCTTATCCATAGAACGTACCTATCAGATGGCTGAAGATTTTGCCGATTCGTTAAATCAAGGTAGTCTAGATCAATCAACAGTAGCCGCAGCCAGAAATAGAATCGAGAAACTACTAGGGGTGACTCCTCAATATACCATTCAGACTTTGGATCAAAATACCCTACAGGAACACGCCCAACTAGCGATCGCCTGTTGTTACCAGGAGAGATAAAATTAGTACTAAGGCAAAAACCGATCCAAAGCAGCTTTTAACTGTTGAATTTCCACCTCCATATTCCCCTCTTGAGCCGCTCTAGCAATACACTCAGTTAAATGTTCATCCAAAACAATTCTCGCCACCTTATCCAAAGCGCCCCGCACCGCCGCAATTTGTAATAAAACATCAGGACAAGGGGTATCTTGCTGCACCATTGTTTTAATACCGCGAACATGTCCCTCTATCCGTGACAACCGATTGACAATTTTCCGCAGTGACTCTTGACTATGAACGTGAGCATGAGCCGACTGTCCATGGTTATGCTCTATTGGGGGATGGGATATAGATAAAGATTCTGTTGCTAACCGGTTGGGTTTATTCATGAGCCTTCTAAGTACTGTTAATAGTTAAATCCTAGCCTAGAGGATCGCAAATCAAGGGAAAACTCTTTCCCAGGAGTTAACCCCAGTCAAACAGTTAAATTTCGTGGTCTCGTAGTTTTAAACCTAAACCCTCCCGGCGACTGCGCAGGTCGTAGTAAATGACAGATGTGAGAGTTTGATAAAAGGGTAAAATCATAGCACTAATACTAAAAATGATGGCTAGTAGCAAAAATACAAAATAAAGTAAAGCATATAGACCATATTCATCTAGTATGAACGGTGAGAAAACTAATTGTAAAAAACTAGTCATAACTTGCAGCATAATCTGAGCCGGGATGGTAATTATTAAAGAACCCACAAAGTAAATCAACAACAACCGCCAGCCGTAACCCTGAGTTAATTGCCAACTGCGACTAATGGCTGACACCCCGTCAACATTTTCTTCAATAGCCAAGACCGCATCTACTAAGTATAACCTGATTATGATCCATAAACAGGCTAAGATTACCACAATCAGAGTCGCCAAGGTAATCAGACCCAACAGAAGAACAGCAGCAGAATTTTCGTCTGGAAATATCAAGCCCCAGAAAACCCCTAAGATGCCAAATATAATCACTATACCTAGGCCAAGTCCCACACCCACAAGAAATAATAACAGCACCGCCACCAAAAACTCCCACAACCGAGAATTAACAAAGCGTTGACCAGATGGGATACTTTCTGGCTGATTTACCAATTCACCGAAAGCCAAGCGGGAAATCAGAGATATCAGAGCCATAAACTTAGCCCAACCATAGACGGGAACTAGGACCCACAGGTAAGCCTTGAGTGCTAGGAAAAAATAGTCTACAATAATTTAATGAATTTATAGTCATTTATGTACATTTGTAGTATAATATAATTATGAATGTACGATCATTAAATGAATGAAACTATCTGATTATGCAAAAAAGGTAGGGATAAGTTATAGAACTGCGTAGGGATAAGTTATAGAACTGCGTGGCGTTGGTACAAATCCGGCGTAATCACAGGTTATCAACAACCTACAGGAACCATAATTATTAATCTACCAGGACTTACGCAACTGGCACAAATAGGGAGCGGAGGGAGCCGCGCCACGGGACAATTTCAATTAAACCAAGCACATAGGAATACTTGGGCGTTTGAGTTGCTGTATTAAATAATTAGACAGCAAATTATGCTTGATTTGA
>NZ_JANQDG010000153.1:0-19954 GCF_029891665.1 Anabaenopsis sp. FSS-46
AGGCCAGTTACCGAAAAAGTCAAGATAGGCAAATTGGATATACCGATCGCTTTGGGGGTCGTTGTCAAAGTCGTTATTATCAGCTTGGTCGACTACCGGAGAGAATACACTGGTGTTAAAGAAGTTTTCTACACCTTGGAACCTCAGTTCACTAGAATTATAGTGCAACCGCAGACTAATACCAGTGAGGGTATTATCACCTGTTGAGGTATTATACAACAAGGGCAAGGTAAAATTAGAACCCGGTAGAGCATTTTGTTCATCGAGCGATGAAATTATTTGTTGTGACATAGTATGCACCTGTTAACATTAATGAAAAATTATTACCCTGGGAATTTTCGTATATTCTACCCCTTAGAGGCTGTTTAGAAAATATTAAACAACTCAATGCCTGTGACGTGAAGGTTACCACCCCGTGGGTATTTCACGATCACAAAAATTATACAACAGGTAGATACACAAGGCAACCAATGACTTCTGTCATGGTCAAAACCTGACCCTTGTTGGTAGGATGGATATTCAGAGCAATCGCTCTGAGAACTGAGAGATTTACCGGAGCATTCCCCAGATGGATGGTGGAATTATCTTCCTTGAAAACCGCATCTTTCTCGTTAACCCACTGGTGGTTTTACCAGGGTATCCTCACGTTTCCGTCCCCTTGCGGGGAAATGGTTATGAAAAACTTGATTACTGATTACTGATAGCTGAATACTTAACCTTTTATTGATACAATATCGAGAGTGATAATATATCTCAAGTATGAGTAATAATAAATTCTTGGAAAATACGGAAGTGAAAATGCAAAGTCAGTCCACAATAGAGAAGGATGCTGTACAAAAGCATTTCCCCTTGACTACGGTGGGTGCGCTGGTGGTTAACTCGCGTGGAGATGTGCTAATCGTCAAAACAACCAAATGGCGGGGTACTTGGGGTGTACCTGGGGGAAAAGTTGATTGGGGGGAAACTCTAGAAGCAGCTTTGATCAGAGAGTTTAGGGAAGAAGTAGGCTTAGATTTGTCTGATATCCGCTTTGGTTTTTTGCAAGAAGCAGTGCTTGATTCCCAGTTCTATAAGTCTGCTCATTTTATTATGGTTAACTACTATGCTTTTTCTGCTAGTGAAACAATTATACCTAATGAGGAAATTGTGGAATGGGCGTGGGTAACTCCGCAACAAGCGCAAAAATATCCTCTCAATACTTATACTCAAGTTTTGATTGAAGACTATCTGCAAAATAACATTAGTAAATATTATCATCAGTAAATTCTCAAATGTTGAAAAAAGCATTGATAACAGGATCATCAACAGGAATAGGTAAGGCGATCGCCCTCGATTTAGCAAGTAAAGGATTTGACATAGCAATTCACTATAATCGCAGTGCAGAGGCCGCAAATAAAGCCAGTCATGAAGCAGCTAATTATGGTGTAAATTCCATTGTTTTACAAGCGGATATCACTAATACCGATCAAGCTGAATCATTGGTAAAACAAGCATCTGAAGGATTAGGTGGTTTATCTGTGGTAGTAAATAATGTAGGTAACTACATAGACAGAATTACCAGTGAATGGTCTGTGGAAGAGTGGCACGAAATTATTAACTCTAATCTCAATGCTACCTTTTATGTTACTAAAGCAGCCCTACCTCACCTCAAAGCGGCTCAAGGTGCGCGGATAGTTAACTTTGCTTGTGCTAACGCCCAACAGATTCTTGCCCGTGACACTAACACACCTTACATAATTGCTAAAACTGGCATTATTATCTATTCCAAATCCTTAGCTAAGGAATTAATTACAGATAAAATCACAGTGAATGTAGTATCACCAGGAATAGCAGAAAATTCCTTTGATTTAGAGGAATCAATTCCCCAACTACCTACAAAACGACCTGCTACTTTACAAGAACTAGCCCATGCAGCTTGGTTTTTTATTAGCCCAGAATCTGAATATATTACAGGACAGATATTAGAAGTTTCAGGAGGATGGAAATTGTAATTTATCAGTGAACAGTAAACAGTAAACAGTAAAAAAGGATCAGAAATATGTTGACCATTGAAGATATTTATGAAATACATGAAAAGTATAATGATGCTCTCAAAGTAAAAGTAGAAGAATTTACCCTGGGAGAAAAGCAATTTAATTTCAATTCTGAATCAGCAATTTTAGGAGTTATTAACCTTTCCAATGATTCTTGGTACAGAGAAAGCGTGTGCTTAAATTCTGATCAGGCTATTCGCAGGGGATTAGTATTAAAAGCTCAAGGTGCTGATATTATAGATATTGGTGCAGAATCTACCTTAGAAAAAGCAGAAAGAGTTGAAGATATTCGCCAAAATTCGCAAATTTTACCGGTGTTAAAATCTCTTAACCAAGAAGGGGTTTTAACTTCAATTGAAACCTATTATCCCCAAGTGGCCAGAGAATGTTTACAAGCTGGTGCTAATGTCATTAACTTAACTGGTTCTTTTGATAGTGAAAAAATCTACCAAGCTATAGCTGAATTTGATGCTGGGGTGATTATTTGTTATGTCCAAGGTAAGAATGTGAGAGAAGTAGGTGATTTTGATTTCGGTGATGATCCAACCCAATTAATGTATGAATATTTTGCCAATGAAATAGAAATTGCTACTAAATTGGGTGTGAGAAAGATTTTTGTCGATGCTGGTTTAGGGTTTTATTATAAAAATCTGCAAGACAGTTCCTTGAGAATTAAATATCAAATGAAAACTTTTTTGACTACTTTTAGATTGAGAAAGTTAGGTTTTCCCGTGTGTCATGCGTTACCTCACGCTTTTGAATATTTTGGGGAAGAAGTCAGAACAGCGGAATCATTTTTTGCAGTGTTAGCAGCACTAGGGAAGACTGATTTATTTAGAACCCATGAAGTACCTAAAGTGAAAGCAGTGTTAGACACTCTCCATTCATTTTAATTATCCTAGTAGATAGAAATCCAGGGTGCAATAGGAAAATGGCCTCAACACCAGGTAATGAATCTTTACCAGAAACTTGGATCATTGGTAAAGAATTTAGATTTGAAGCGGCTCACAAATTACCCAATCATGATGGTAAATGTGCGAGATTGCATGGTCACTCTTGGCGTGGAGTTGTTTATGTTAGTGGTAATAAGTTAATTGATTCAGATTGTAAACAGGGGATGATTATGGATTATGCTGATATTTCCAAATACATAAAACCTCTGCTGGAAAATTACTTAGACCACTATTATTTAAATGAAAGTACGGGTTTAAATAATCCTACCAGTGAGGCGATCGCCAAATGGATTTATGAACAGCTTAAACCCCAAATTCCCGGACTGGTAGCCATCAGAATTGATGAAACTTGTACAAGTCAATGTATTTACTCTCCAGAAAAAATTAATTTTTTGAGTCTTTGAAATCACGAGCAATAAAACTGTTTGTGTGATTGGTGGTGGTGCTTCTGGAATGTCTTGTACCCTGTGGTTAAAACATCTGGGGTTTTCTCCCATTTTGATAGAAAAAAGTGAAAAATTAGGAGGTCAGCAAAAGTTAAGTTACTTTCAAAATGTCTGGTATTTGGGAATACCTGGACACACTGGATATGAACTTTTTGCATTCACAAATAAAAAATATCACTAAAGTGGGAAATCATTTCAAAATTGTCACTGATGAAAATGAAATTACAGCACAATATATAGTTATTGCCACTGGTCAGCGAGTGAAAGAATTTGAAGCTATAGAAGCCATTCCAGGAAGTGAATATCTTATTGCTTCTCAGCGTGTTTGTTTTAATCCAGGTGCTCTAACAGTTGAGAAATGGTTTCTTTTGTGACAGGTTCTATCCACTCGGGTGCAATTTCCGCTAATGGAACTAATACAAAAGCCCTTTCTCTCATGCGTGGATGGGGAATTTGTAAATCGGGTGTTTCTAAAATTAAATCATTAAATAGGATTACATCCAGGTCTAAAGTTCTTGGTCCCCAACGTTCTTTGCGAACCCGACCAAATTCTTGTTCAATTTCTTGAAGAGTCTTTAACAATTGTTCTGGAGTAAGTTGTACTTCCAAAATAGCGCAACCATTGAGATAATCAGGTTGTTCTGGTCCACCGACAGGAGCCGTTTTGTACCAACTAGAAATGGCTTTGATAGTAACACCTGGGATTTTTTCTAGGCTTTTGATCGCGCCTTCTAAAATAGCTTGGGATTCGCCAATATTACTACCAAGAGCGATCGCACTCAATGAAGTTGTTCTAGTATTTATTTGCTCGGAGTTCTCAACCATAAACCTAAATTTTGTAGACCGACTATTTTTGACTGACATCAGCAATGAAATCATTAATATCTATCCTATCAGCTTTTGTCACCAAAATTTATGGATATAAAGATCCAAATTTCGATTACTATATAATTTATCAACTCAACTAGCCTATTTGCTCAAAATCAAGGAATCTTTTATTATGTCTACCAGTTCTCAGAGGGTGTTTGAAAACGTATATGTCCATTCCAGTCAATTCCCTAACCAAGTATACCAAGATTATTTAAACGGGTTTTTCTTAAAAAAAATCAACCATAAATTCCATTATGACAGCGTTAAACAAAGTCAGAAATGGTTAAAAATACATGAAAGCTATTCTCCCGCTAGAACCAGTGATGATTGTGTAAATGCTTATGCAAAATGTTTTCAAAAAACTGCTGATTTTATAGATATTAATTCACATATACAATTAATCGGTTTAGGTTGTGGCAGCGGTGAAAAAGATAAACTTTTAGTTTCTTATCTGGAGCATAAAGAACGAGCAATAATTTATTATCCAGTAGATGTGAGTTTATCTCTTTCTGTAATTTCTGCTCAAAAAGTGAGAGAGTCTTATCCTCAAGTTTCTGTACAACCGGTTGTTTGTGATTTACTTCATGCAGATGATCTAATTCAAGAACTTGGTGAACAAGGAAATGGATACACAAAAATCATTACATTTTTCGGCATGACTCCTAATTTTACTCCTGATGAATTTTTACCTCTTTTAAATAATTTTCTCCAATCAGGAGATATTTTATTGATGAGTGCGAATTTGTCACCCGGAGATGATTACTTAGGAGGAGTTCAGCAAATTTTACCCCAATATGATAATGATTTAACTAAAGATTGGCTGATCACTGTTTTAGCTGATGCAGGGATAAATCAGGAGCATGGAACTATTAAATTTTCCATAGAAGATGATGTAAATTATCCAAGTTTAAAAAGGGTAAATGCTAGATTTGAAGTAGATAGTGATATCTCTTTTAAATTGGAAGGTCAAGTAATTGAATGGCACAGTGGCGATAAAGTGCAATTGTTTTTCTCCTATCGTTACACTACTGCGAAAATGCAAGCAATCCTACAAGAATATAATATTAAAGTCTTGGATTATTGGGAAGGTGCAGATCAACAAGAAGGAGTTTATTTCTGTCAAAAGATTTAAGTGTTCAGATCCCCGAATTTTGGGATCAGGATATTAAAATAAGTCGGGGATTTTATCACTATCAATTCAAGATTAAGTGATGGCTTTAGGTATGGGACTTACTTCTAGTAAGTTCAATCCGAATGTTACCATCAAAATCGGGAATAGGTGCAGCAGGTTTGATGAGAATAACTTGTACTTGGGTAGCAAGATCACTATTTTTGAGAATAGTATCAGCGATCGCACCTGCTGTCCTTTCCAGTAAATCAAATTTAGATGTTTTTACTAAATTCTGGACTGAACTAATCACGCTACGATAATCTAGAGTATCTTCAATAGCATCAGTTTCAGCAGCTTTAGAAAGATCCACCCATATTTTTAAATCCACCTCAAACCATTGCCCTAATACCTTTTCTTCTGGTAAATAGCCAATATAGCCGTAGCAGCGAATCCCTGTTAAATGAATACAGTCCATAAAAGTTTGAACATTAATTTTGCATTTTAGATCTTAAATTGAATATTCCACATAAAATCTAAAATTGACAATTTCTTGCCTGGAAATTTGTCTTACACGGGTTTTGCGGTAATTACAACGTGCAAGTATAGCTTTTTTAGTTGCTAAATTTAAAAGCTGATATGGCTATTTTAGCAGCAAAACACCAAGGAGTCAAGTCATTAATCACTTTACTCTTATTCATAAACCCTTACTCAATCTAATTCCTCCCACCTCCCGGCGACAAACTTTCAAGCTGCTTTACATTCTGTAACATTGTGCCGAAACCTGGCAAAAACAACACTTTCAGCACTTGTATTCCTGCAAAATTCAGACACTGAACTTTACAAAATTAAATAATCCGGCGGTTCATAAGGTGGTGAACTTCCATAGACTCGCGTTTGCTGCTTGGCTGTACTATCCAATAGGTAAATAAATCCGCAAATCAACATCACGTGTTTGTTCAATAATCAAATAAGCTGTTGTGCAACTGATGTAAAGCGTACTAGGATAGCTATCTTCTTCGTTTGAAAAAACGCATTCAATCATCTATTTTAAGAAATTTTCTATTTCTTCATCTGTAAAACCAAATTGTCTAAAAATTCGTAAAACATAAGCAGGGGACATTTCTTTTGCACCTATATCGATAGGAACGATTCGACGTTCATTATACAATACTCTATAATATAAACGATGATCACCTTTTCCTTCTCGATAAAATTGACAGCCTCCTTTTTCCAGAATTTTGATTAGTGCTTTGGGTTTAAGAGAAGGAATATTTTTAGGCATAAACTTTTCTGAGTTCGTAAGTTTCGGGAGTTTCAGAATCTCCCACACTTAAAAATTCATGAAGTTCGTCTATAGGAATAGGACTGGTATAGATATTGGCTTGATCATGATAAATCTCCCAAAAAGATTCAATCGCTTCTTTTAGTTTATCAATAGCTTTTTCCTGAGTTTCTCCTTGTCCAACTAATCCATTTTCAAGACATAATGAAACCCAGTAATCTGCACTTTTTTTCAGAATAACAGTATAAAAGTTCATGGTGCTTGTTCCGTTGGAATTTTAATCGGATATTAGAATTTGCTCCAGCTTAATTTTAACACAAAACCAACCCAACAAACTGCCTTACCTCAATCTTTTAAATTAACGTCTTTGGATCATTTGATCAATAGACAATAAATAAGGCGCATTATACTTTGTTAATACACCCAACAAGAAAAGCGATCGCAAATTATCTAAAATTCCTCCCTTTTTAAGGGGGGATATTCTCACAGGGGTAGGTTTTTAATATTAACTGTGAAGGCAAGACCACCGAAGACAAGGAGGTATTGTAGACAAGGAAGATTTTCTACAAAAAATGGTCTGTTGAGCGTCAGTTTTTGTGACCAATTGTACATTAACGGGTTTCCTCAATTGTCCACTATCCTTCCTTGTCCCCCAAGTCTTGCCCTGAGGACAATGTAAAAAACCTACCCTTGTAATGGGGTTAGGGGGGATCAAATCCTATTAAATAAATCATAGAAAATTGACTCTTGACAAAATTCAGCCAATGTGTTAAGAATTATAGTTTGTGCAAACTATAATCTGATAATATAATCTCTTGGCTAACGTAATTGTCATAGGTGCCCAATGGGGCGACGAAGGAAAAGGTAAAATCACAGACTTACTCAGCCGCTCCGCAGATGTGGTAGTACGTTACCAAGGGGGAGTGAACGCTGGACACACAATAGTGGTGGAAGGTCAGACATTTAAGCTGCACTTAATCCCCTCTGGTATTTTGTATCCCAATACGGAATGTATTATTGGCTGTGGAACGGTGATAGATCCACAGGTGTTGATAGCAGAATTGGATAAACTGGAAAAATTAAATATTTCTGCTGCCAATCTGTTAATATCAGAAACAGCCCATGTAACAATGCCCTATCATCGGGTAATTGACCAGGCATCAGAGGAGCGGCGAGGAAGTTATAAAATCGGCACGACGGGGAGAGGGATTGGCCCGACCTATGCGGATAAATCCGAGCGTACAGGGATTAGGATGTTAGACTTGATGAACCCGGAAGCCCTACGGGAGAAGTTGGAATGGACGATTAATTATAAAAACGTTATTTTAGAAAAACTTTACAATCTACCACCCCTAGACCCCCAAGCAGTAATTGAGGAATATATGGGTTATGCCGATCGCTTACGGCCTTATGTGGTGGATACATCCCTAAAAATATATGATTCAATTTTGCGTCGCCGCAATATCCTGTTTGAAGGGGCACAAGGAACCCTGCTAGATTTAGATCACGGGACTTATCCCTATGTGACTTCCTCTAACCCGGTAGCAGGTGGGGCTTGCGTAGGAGCGGGGGTAGGGCCGACAATGATAGACAGGGTAATTGGTGTGTCTAAAGCCTACACGACTAGGGTAGGAGAAGGGCCTTTTCCCACGGAGTTAGATGGAAAAATCGGGGAATTGTTGTGCGATCGCGGAGCGGAATTTGGGACAACGACAGGACGCAAGCGGCGCTGTGGGTGGTTTGATGCGGTGATTGGTCGCTATGCGGTACGAATTAATGGTATGGATTGTATGGCCATTACCAAGCTGGATGTTCTGGATGAACTAGAAGAAATTCAAGTCTGTGTCGCCTATGAAATAGATGGCGATCGCTGTGAAAACTTTCCCACCAGTTCCCGTCGATTTGCGCAATGTCGCCCCATCTATAAAACCCTACCAGGATGGCAAGTATCCACTAAGGAATGTCGTACACTGGAAGACTTACCACCCCAAGCCCTAGACTACCTGAAATTCTTAGCGGAATTGATGGAAGTTCCCATCGCGATCGTCTCCTTAGGAGCTAGTCGCGATCAAACCATTATTGTGGAAGATCCCATACACGGACCTAAACGTGCTTTATTGTACGGTGACGGTACACCCGCTGCTTAATTAAGTAGGGAGTGTAAGACAGATGGGGAGGCCCTTGTTTATATGATCAAGTGCAAATGTCAACAACTGATAACTAATAACTGACAACTTCTATGGCGATTAAAGTCGAATCTCAAAAGCGACCAGAAGGGAGCAAACCTAATGCTTTACGTCGTTCTGGTCTGATACCTGCTAATTTGTACGGTCACAAAGGTACAGAATCAATTTCTTTAGTAGTGGAAGCTAAAACTGTGGAGCGTCTGCTCAAACAAGCTGGTGTAAATAAAACAGAAATTGAACTAAATATCCCTGAACTGGAGTGGACTGGTACAACTGTATTACGAGAAGTGCAATCCCATCCTGCTAAGGGTTTTATTTACCATCTGAGCTTTTTTGCATCCGCTCAAAGTTAATGCTGTGGTGTAAGTTGTAAAAAACACCACTAAAAAATCTCATGATTGCTGATGATACCAGGGTTAAACCCTGGTTTTTTATTGAAAGTGTGAGAACATGGGTTTATGAGTTGGTCTTTGACCTTGTACAATCCCTGCACCTGGGGGATTTATGTGAAATTTTTGTAACTATCCAACCCACGGTTTTTTTATGACACCAGCAAATCTTCCAGTTTTAATTCAGCAGATGTTACAACCGGGATTTTATCCCCACCCAGTCACAGAACCCATAGAACTGATTCAAACTCATATTTCCTATGTACTGCTCACGGGGGATTATGCCTATAAGTTGAAAAAATCCGTCAATTTTGGCTTTTTGGATTTTTCTACCCTAGAAAAACGCAAGCATTTTTGTCAAGAAGAGTTGCGTTTGAATCAACGGGGCGCGGCTGAATTGTATTTAGAAGTATTACCTATAACTGTAGTTGATGGGCAATATCACTTAGAAGGCGCAGGAAAGCCTGTAGAGTACGCCCTAAAAATGCGCCAGTTTCCCCAGGATTTACTCTTGAGTACACTATTTGATCAAGGTAAGTTAACAGAGGCTGACTTAGAGAACCTAGGTAAAGTAGTGGCTGAGTACCACGCTAAATCTACAACAACTAACGATTATATTCGCAGTTTTGGCGAAGTGCCGCAAGTACGGGCGGCAATTGATGAGAATTATCAACAAACAGAAAAGTATATTGGTGGACCCCAGACACAGCAACAGTTTCAGGAAACCAAAAAATATACAGATAATTTTTTCTTAGAACATCCAGAATTATTTACCAGTAGAATTGAAAATAACTACATTCGTGAATGTCATGGCGATTTACACCTGAGAAATATTGCTTTATGGCATGATCAGATGGTTCTGTTTGACTGCATTGAATTTAACGAGCCGTTTCGCTTTGTGGATGTGATGTATGATGTGGCGTTTACGGTCATGGATTTGGAGGCGCGAAACAGCCCTAATTTAGCTAATGTCTTTTTAAACACCTATGTGGAGCAAACTGGTGATTGGGAAGGATTGCAGTTATTACCTCTGTATTTAAGTCGTCAAGCTTATGTTCGAGCCAAGGTGACTTCATTTTTGTTAGATGACCCCAATATACCAGAAACAGTCAAGGCAGAGGCGGCAAAAACGGCAGCAGCATATTATCGCCAAGCTTGGGAGTATACTAAATCAAAATCAGGAAAACTGATTTTAATGTCTGGGGTGTCAGGTTCTGGGAAGTCTACAACGGCTAAATATTTGGCGCGTAAATTCGAGGCGATTCACATTCGCTCAGATGCGGTGCGTAAACATTTAGGGGGGATTTCTGTTTGGGAGCGTGGTGGGGATGATTTATATACCCCAGAAATGACTCAAAAAACCTATGGCCGGTTGCTGGATCTGGGAATTATCCTGGCTCGCCAAGGGTTTAATGTAATTCTAGATGCTAAATATGATAAACAAAACCTCCGACAAAATGCCATCGGGGAAGCGGAAAAATACCAAATTCCCCTGGAGATTATATACTGCACTGCACCTTTAGCAGTTGTGCAAGAGCGTCTGGCTCAACGTACTGGGGATATTGCTGATGCTACTGTAGATTTATTAACATCGCAGCTAGAGCAGGCGGAAGCATTTACCAGGGAGGAAATGCCCTATGTGCAGATTTGGGATACCACTGCATCACCACAGGCATAATTAAAATCAGTAGTTTACAGTGTTTGTAAGTCTATGGCAACTAAAGGTTTACCGCCTATCTCACCGGAATTCTTTTCTCAACTGATATTTGGGGGATTTTTAATCTTCATATTGCTCATGGCGGGCTTTTCACTACCCCTGAGTATCTTTTTGGGGATTATTGCTGGTTTTGTGTTGGGTTGGTTCACAAGTTCTACTAAAAATAGCCCCCGGGAACCTGCTATACCCTCCTCTGATGGTATTGACGCGGGACTAAAATATTGGTTGTTTTTCTTGGTGGGGTTTGTGTTGTTGGGGTATTCTGCACCCGCTGGGATCTTCCTAGGTGCAATGGCCGCTCTGGGTGGGGGTTGGATGACTGCTTGGTGGGGTTGTAAGGAGCCTATGAATACTCAGCTACCTATGGAGGTTTTAGATGTTGATGTGAATGAAGGCCCCAGGGAGAGAATTACTAAACAGCAAACTAGAAAAGTCTCCCGTCGTTATCGTCGGACTTCTGGAAGTTTCAATTTCCGGTTTTGGGAAAAATGAGGGAATATGTTTTTAGAGAGGGCAGGTAGGATACCCACCCCACAAGATTTATGATCTGAAGCTGTGTATTTTATTTATTTGAAACGTGCTGTATCTGTCTAAGTTACTACCACTGTTTTTTTATCCCCTGGGACTGGTTACTATTGGTTTAATGGTGGCATTGGTGACCCTATGGAAACGTCCCCGCGCGGCCGCTATGGCGATTGCTTTGGCTTTAATTATATTGCTGGTTTCTAGTAATGCTTGGGTGGCTAAGTCTGTGGTGCGATCGCTAGAATGGCAATATCTCCCCACAAGTCCAGTACCCACCGCTCAAGCAATTGTAGTTTTAGGTGGTGCGACTAGCTCCCCTGACCCTCCCAGGGTAACTGTTGATTTGAATGAGGCGGGCGATCGCATTATTTATGCAGCCCAATTATACCGCCAAAACAAAGCCCCCATCATTATTGTCACTGGGGGTCGCATTGACTGGAGTGGTAACAGTTCCCCAGAATCTGTAGATATGGCGGATGTGCTGACATCAATTGGGATCCCATCGGAGGCGATTATTCAAGAACCGGAGGCTCTCAATACATATGAGAATGCTGTGAATGTTCAGCAGATTTTAACAGCACGTGGTATTAGTAAGGTATTGTTAGTTACTTCTGCAATGCATATGCCGCGATCTGTGCAAATTTTCCAACGTCAAGGTATCGATGTGATTCCCGCACCGACTGATTTTCAGGTGAGTAAAAATGAAATGGCAGCCATGACTAGAACCCCCAAAGCTGCTATCCTGAACTTATTGCCTGATGTGGGTAACTTACGGTTATTTACCAGTGCCATCAAAGAATATCTTGGTATTTGGGTCTATGGCTGGCGTGGTTGGCTGTAGGCAGTTAGAATGTTTAGGGAGTTGGTGCTATTATCATGATGTCTGAACATTTACCTTATATTGTGCCATCGCCTCAGTGTGAAGTTGATGCTGACTTTTCGCACTATCACACAACTTACCAATTTTACGCAGAAGTTGAGACTCGTTCAGAGTTTGAGAGTTATTGCGCTTGGTATTACCAAACAGCAGCACAGCATCGTCAAGAGTTAGAGAAAATGCGCGGCGAATTGAATATTTTTCAGTGGTTTCGCCGCTCGTGAGTAATTTAAATTACTTCTAACTCATTTTCACGCAGGTGAGCTTTAAATTTTTTACTAAACTGCACTAGAATCGGTAAGTTAGCGCTGACAGGTCTACCTTTCCATTCAGTAGCAATATTCACGACTTCGCCTTCTGTATCTTTGAGATCAAAAGCCTCACCCCGATGTTCAGGATGATGATAAACTACTACTGACTCTTTAACACGGATGCGATCGCCTACTTTGATCACCACATCTCCACTTGGTTTTTGCTGTTCCATAAGCATCTCCACAGTCACTCCTTACTGAAACTGCTAAAAAAAACTGTTTGTAATATTCACTAATATACAAACAAAGCCTGCCCATGCAGGCTTTAATAGTGATTAGTGAGGGACATTCAGATCATTAAAAATCCGTTTTACTGTTGCTGTGCGCTTTAAATACAAATGTTATTCTACAATAAATAGTTACTAGTTTTCTCAACTGAAAATATATCTTTAACTAGCGGGGTATGTTGTTACCGATAGTGGGGGAACCAAGCCCAGCAGCAGACTGGAAAAACCTATTCCCTAATTTTGGAGGACACACCTAATAAAATTAATCAATATTAATTAAGATTTAGTGGGTTAAGGATACGGTTAAAGTGTAAGTGGATTTGATCCAAGCAATCAATTTAGGTGAATCTAGAGTCTAGAATGGTGCTATGCCTATGCCAAGTTATACCTTAATCTGGCTGTTGGCGGGATCTGTTCTGTGTTTAATGGAACTGTTCTTACCATCGGCTTTTGTGGAATTCATGATGGGAATTAGTGCCTTAATGGTGGCGCTACTGTCTCTAGTGGGTGTGGGTAGTTTAGGGTTGCAAGTTGCAGCTTGGTTATTACTGTCCACAGTTTTGATTGTGCTTTCTCGTGGCTTTTTGCAACCGCGAGGACGCAAATCAAAAATACTGGATACAGTTGTAGCTCAAACCTTAACGGAAATTCCCCCTGGGGAAACCGGACGGGTGCTGTATGAGGGGAATTCTTGGCGCGCACAATGTGACGACGAGCAACTGTACATAGCACCCCATCAAAGAGTTTATGTAGTCAGAAGAGAAGGCACTACTTTGATTGTAATGCCTGATTACCTATTGCGTTGAGTGGGCGCTTGTACAGTTGTTCACACAGACATGGCATGAGAAGTTAGGAGAATCTAAAATATGAATGAATTTTTCTTGCTAGTATTTCTGGCTCTTGGTGGTTCTGCAGTTGCAGGATCTGTAAGAGTCGTGAATCAGGGTAATGAGGTATTAGTAGAACGATTAGGGAGCTATAATAAAAAGCTTGGCCCAGGGCTGAATTTTGTGGTGCCTTTTTTGGATAAAATCGTTTATCAACAAACTATCCGCGAAAAAGTTTTAGATATTCCTCCCCAAAAATGTATTACCCGGGACAATGTGGGGATTGAAGTGGATGCGGTGGTTTACTGGCAGATTGTAGACATGGAAAAGGCATGGTATAAGGTGGAAAACCTGCAAGCAGCCATGACAAATTTAGTACTAACTCAAATTCGCTCGGAAATGGGACAACTGGAGTTAGATAAAACATTTACCGCCCGATCTCAAATTAATGAAATATTATTGCGTGAGTTGGATATTGCCACTGACCCTTGGGGTGTGAAGATTACCCGGGTAGAATTGCGCGATATTGTTCCCTCCCAGACGGTGCGAGAATCAATGGAGCTCCAAATGGCCGCAGAACGGCGGCGACGGGCAGCAATTCTCACTTCCGAGGGGGAACGGGAATCCGCGGTGAATACCGCTAGGGGGAAGGCTGAGGCGCAAATTTTAGACGCTGAAGCTCGTCAAAAATCTACGATTCTCCAAGCGGAAGCGCAACAAAAATCTATTATCTTACAAGCTGAAGCTGAACGCCAGCAACAAGTCCTCAAAGCCCAAGCAACCGCTGAAGCTCTCCAAGTAATCACTAATGCTCTCAATGGTCAACCAGGAGCACAAGAAGCTTTGCAGTTTTTACTAGCTCAAAGTTATTTGGACATGGGGACGAAGATTGGTAGCAGCGACAGTAGTAAGGTGATGTTTATGGACCCCCGCACTATCCCTGCTACTTTGGAGGGGATGCGTTCTATTGTTGCTGATGCTAGTCATCCTTCTTTTGGTGGTCTCAAGAATGAGCAACGTTAGCTTGATTCATTTGGCATTGACTACACAAACCAAAAAATTCTAGTGTGTGGTAAAAGACTTTAAATTTATGCTGGGATTCTAACTGGTCTTCTAAGGGATGAACAGGACATTGATTAATGGGAATTGATAGGCCACACTGCAAACAGGTCAGGTGGTGTTTGTCTTGTTGGGCTAGGTTATACAGGGCTTCACCGTTGGCTAAATTCCTCACCTGTACCATCCCTTCTAGTTTTAAGGCCTCCAGTGAGCGGTAAACTGTTGCTAAACCCATGGTTTGGTTGCGATTACGTAATTCTACGTAAATATCTTGGGCAGAAATTCCTTGTTGGATGCTCTTGAGTAGGCTGAGAATCCGCTCTTGACTGCGGGTGCGTATGGCTCTCATAGACAATTATTTAAATTTACTACTGTAGTGACAGCTGTTAAATTGGCAAGGTTATTCCTTAACTGTAACTGCTTGTTGATTTTATTTTGACTCAGTTGGGACAGAAAGTTATAGTATAGCGATCGCAGCATTTAGCAAAAAGCCTGTGCAAAGGAAGTATCTAGCCAAAATTTTCGTGACCCTTCGCCCTTCAGTGTTAGACCCTGCTGGTGTGGCCGTACAATCTGGTCTGAAGCAACTGGGATACGACAACGTGGAACAGGTGCGGATTGGGAAGTACATTGAACTCACCATCACTTCTACTGAGGAGATCAAGGCGCGTCGAGACCTTGAACGTATCTGTGACCAAATGTTAGCAAATCCAGTGATTGAAAATTATCGCTTTGATTTGATTGAGGTGGAAACACAAACAGGAGTTATTTAGCATCCAGGATGGGGAAACAGGGAAGCATATTAATTTCTCTGTCCCCATTTCTCACTCCCACTACACTAATTAAGAGGAATTAATCACTAAATCATGAAATTTGGGGTTTTGGTTTTTCCGGGTTCTAATTGCGATCGCGATGTTGCTTATGTTACCAGAGATTTGCTGGGGCTGCCTACTCGCATGGTTTGGCATCAAGAAACTGATATCACTGATTTGGATGTAGTTATCATCCCCGGTGGCTTTAGTTACGGTGATTATCTGCGTTGTGGTGCGATCGCCCGCTTCTCCCCTGTGATGCAGCAGGTAATTAACCACGCCCAAGCAGGTAAATTTGTTCTCGGTATCTGTAACGGTTTCCAGGTATTAACTGAAGCTGGTCTGTTACCCGGTGCTTTGACGAGAAATCAAGACTTACATTTTATCTGCGATCGCGCTCCGCTGACCGTTGAGCGTAACGATATTCCTTGGACTCAAGCCTACACTACCAATGAAACTATCACTCTGCCTATTGCCCACGGCGAAGGGCGATTTTATGCTGATAAGTCTACTTTAGCAGCCCTTGAAGATCATAGTCAAGTGGTTTTTCGCTATGCAGGAGACAATCCCAACGGCTCACTCAATAATATCGCCGGGATTTGCAATCGACAAGGCAATGTTTTAGGCATGATGCCTCACCCAGAAAGAGCATCAGATACTTCCCTGGGGTATACTGATGGATTGCGCCTATTTCAAGGCCTATTAGGGAAAATCGCCGCCTGGGTTTAATTTTCTTCCTGTGCTGTGAATTACTCTGAGGAATTAACACTCCCCAATCTTCATCTTATTTTTTTAGTCCTGATTACTGGACTTTTTTTATGGCTGCTTTTGGTTAAGTTTCTACTGTTTCACTGGTCACTATGGGCTATAATTATAATTGTGCTTATTATATCCATAGATATCAATTGCAGATATTTACATACTGAGGTCTTTACGTGAATAAAATTACAATCAATCCTGATTTAGCAAATGTCGATTATACTGACTTACTAACGAAAATCTGCCAAAGCTTACAGAAAAACCAAATCTTCAGAACCAGTAACAATCATCAATGGTTAGTGGTGGATATTAATCAAATAGCCGCTGAAATCGCCACTTCACAAGTGAATAGTCCTTTAGGAAATGCTCAGGGAGTACGTGCTGCTACTCTCAATTTTAGCCCTGGCTCTCAAGATAGATTTCCAGAGCAAATAAGTAACATCACTGAATTAGTTAGATCCAATTTAACATCCTACTTGAGCCAAAATCTATCTTTAGATAGATTGACATTTGTCACACAACTGATTGCAGATTTAAAGACATTTCGCCAACAATCAGGTAAATTTGACCTCGCCTATAATTTCCCACCATCTAACCAATTACAAAAACAGCGATTAACAGTTAGAAATAACGACGGAAAACACACACAACTACTTAAAGCCCATAAAGTTAAAATCTCAGTGGACAAACCCAGTAATTTTACCGCCCACTTATTAGAGGGAATTAATAACTTTATAGATATTAAACTTGATCCTACATCGGAGGAAAAGGATGACCTAGAATATATTTTAGATAACTTAGAGAAAAATGATCAATCAGATATTCACCGCTTAGAAAATCTGGTGAACCAGCAAACATTAGGTAAATTAAAGAAATTAGCCAAAATCAAATATTTAGAATTTCTCTATGAAAATATTGATGACAATGCTAGTCAGAACAACTTGCAAGGTAAAATATATTTACAGGACTTAATCAGAAGATTAAAATTATTAGATGACTATATTAATAATACCAACAAAGCAGACGGGGAATATATAGTTAACTATCAGGGAGTAGAGGTTAATTACCAAAATATGTTTTCTCGGGGAGAAGCATTTGATATGCTTCCCATTATCCCCTTAATTGAGGGTTACCTAGGAGAAACAGAACAGGAAAACCGCGAGAAAGTAGAATTTATTTTTGGTTTAAAGTTGAAATTTGATGGTCAAGTCCAAGCCCATAAAAAAGGGAAAACAGTTTTTGATTATAATCAAAGGATTTTAAACCCAGATAGTGAAGAACATAAAGAAGGGGTTAAAGATGAATCTAGAAAAAAACTCTTTGTAGAAAAGGTGTTAAAGATAGCTTGTTTATATTACTTTTTATTTGCATCTCGTCAAGATCCTAATAATCCCCAGAATGATTTAGAATATAACCCCATTACTAAATGGGAACAATCTGTATTACCAATATTGCAAGGTAGTAATGATGAAGCTAAAAAACGACTATTTAGAAGCATTATTAATGGGTTTGACAAGTTGGAAGTTAAAGAAAAAATCAAAACTCTCAAGGGAGTTTTAACAAATCTGATCAAGCGGAAAACTTCCTTTCCTACCAGAGAATATCCCCTACATATTTCTGTCAAGAATAGTATCTTAGAAGCAGATATTAACACTATTGTTGATAGAGATACATTTTTTAAATCTTTGTTACGGAAGAATCCTAAAGACTGTCTTAAATATATCAACTTGGGGGAAGCAACCACAGATAACAGTTTTCTCGTCAGTCTCCCAGCCAAAATGACTATCAGTGAAATCTACTTTTTTGAGACTGATGACAGAGAAACTTTTCAGATGGAATATGACATAAATATAACAGGTCAGGGTATTGGTGTTTTACCGGTAGTATTTGTACCAGCTAGTGATACCGAGTGCTTCAATTTTTGTCAAAAAAACCTATCAAACCGTAAGTTGGTAATATTTCCCTATCGTCCAGATCCTAAAAAACTAGAACCGGGTAAACTTGAAACCCAGAAACTAGAGTCCCATCAAGAATTTATTTACAAAATTACCTACAGCTTACTAGCTTACATCTGCTTGTATGTCTTATTAGAAGAACAATCAAAGTTATTTATTCCCATTTTAAGGATACACCTTAACAACAAGAAAGATGACCCACCCATAGAAAAATTTATAGTTTCCTTGACCGGTGTATTATCCCATTTATTTAATGAACAATATCGGAGTAATTCCCAGGGAATAGATATTCAGGAGTTTTCGGAAAAGGGTAAATTTAAAACTCCTAATACTTTAGCATCCTTGTATTCTATCTTACCGAAAAAATTCACTTTCCCATCTGGAGATAAATTCCAATTTCAAGAACTAGATAAACTAGCAATGATTATAGTTTCTAGTCGCGGTACTGATAGCAGATGGGGAATGGAAGCGCAAAAATCTAACCTGATGGGGGAAATTATTGATTTCCAAATTCAACCGCAAACTGCGACATTAAGATTATGGAAAACATTTTCCGAAAACTATGATAATCATGAAGATATGTTTTCATATCCTAGTGTGATAGTTGAGAATGTAGATAAACTCTATAAAAAAGGCTACAGACATTTTATTTACATAGCAAAAGTTCCTTACAGCAGCACATTACACATCACTCAAACTAAAAGCGAGGAACTATTTTTTATGTCAGCAAATGTCATTAAGGCTTTGACACAAGAAAGGAGTGATATTAAAATTTATCCGATGTTCTTTGATAAATACTACGCGGTCAAAGTTGAAAACAAAATCAAGTCCACATCATTATATATTCAAGATACTGTAGAACTGACACAGTTAGTAGAAGATAGTAGCAAGAAGTCAATTGTATTTTTCAACTTGTTTAACGGTATCGCAGTTGCTAAAGATACCAACTATAATGGTGTAATGTCTTACGCAACTTTGCTGAATATTTATCAGGGTATACTAGATGACAAGGATATTAGAACCGGACTAATTTATCAGGACAGTCACTTAAAAAGCGAGATTTTGCAATGCTTGACTTTGTTTCATTTCTCCCGTTATCAAAAGCACGAAAAGTCGGGTAAACTTCAAATCAAGTTAGACCCTTATCAAGACCTGATCGGAAATGAGTCTATTGGTAAACTAGCTTTATTAAAATATAGTCGCGGTTCGGGAGAGTTTAACTCTCTAGCTTTTTTAACTTATGTTAGGGATATACTCGCAAGACCCAAATCAAGCTCTTAGTGGATGTTTGATAAGTTTTCAACAGGTAATTTTTATCTTAAAGCCATAGAAAATAAACCTTTGCGTACCTTTGCGCCAACCTTTGCGCCCTTTGCGTTTAACAACAGATAGTAGAGATAAACGAATAGATCACAAATCAGAAGGGGGTTTTATCTCTACCCTAGGGTAGATGACAAACTTACAGTTATTCTAACTTATATCAATTTACATTGAAGCTGCATAAAAAAGAGCTTCGAGAATAAAATCATAAGAAGTCAAGGAAATAACACGTTCTGATGTGATTTGACTGAGAAGTTCGTTGAGGCGAGCGCGAAGTTCATCAAGTGTGTTGAAA
>NZ_JANQDG010000154.1:0-13972 GCF_029891665.1 Anabaenopsis sp. FSS-46
CTGCATTAAATTAATACCTATTGACAGGGTATTGGGAGATCCTAACTCATCTAGATAAATTCGCTGTACCTGGTCACTATTTAATAAAGTCCGATGGGTTCTACTATCCCTTGGTTCTAAACTACGTGAGGGGAAGATCACTACACCATACCAGTCGTCATTCTGATTTTGAACGAGTGGTTTTAGAGGAAATTTATCAAGGGGGATATAAATTACCCGATACGGCGCAAAAGTTCATCCCTGAAGCTGACTGTAAACCAGATTTTGTTTATGAGCAAGAGGCGATCGCAATTTTCTGTGATGGCTCTGTTCATGATAGCCCTGAGCAAAAAAGACAGGACCAAATTCAGCGGGATAATCTCAAATACAATACTGCTTATCAAGTTGTAACTCTGCGCTATGATCAGGATTGGCGGGAAAAATTGAATATTTTGCCCAGGTTTTAGGGGGTTTGCTCACGGTTTTAAATCCCGGAATTTCTTTAACCAATTGTTGATATGATGGGGTGGTTTGAGGCAAAACATGAGATAGATGATTCCTATTAGTGATCATATTCGGCTGCGTCATCCACCAATTGTTATTTATTGGCTCATTGGTATTAACATTGCTATATTTCTCTGGCAAATAAAACTAGGAATAACCGGGGAATTAGCATCTTTTATTGATAGCTGGGGTTTGATTCCCGCTCAGATTAGTGGTGCAATTACCCATGCTATCTATTTAAATCCAGCTGCTTGGGTGGTTGTTTTTTGGCGTTTACCTTCCCTCTTCTTAGCCATGTTTCTCCATGGTAGTATTAGTCAAATTGTCGGGAATCTCATATTTTTATGGGTTTTTGGTAAAACCTTGTCGAGTGTCATTGGTTATAAACGTGTCCTAGCTTTGTATCTAGGAGGGGGGATACTCACGGGAATAGCACAAATTATTTTAGAACCGAGTTTGACAGTACCATTAATTGGCGCAAATGGGGCGATCGCCACTATCTTAGGAGCCTACCTCAGCAAGTTTCCCCAAGCTAAAATTGATACTATCATGCCCCTGTTAATCTTATACATACCAGTAGAATTACCAGCCTATTCTTACCTATTTTGGTGGTTTATACAACAGCTATTTTATGGCATTGGCAGCTTAAACATAACTGCATCCGATGTCAACTCAGGTAACTTCTCCTTCTGGGTACAATTACTAGGATTATGTCTTGGCGCTGCTGCAATTAGATACTATGAATCATCCTCTAAATCATAGGTAATGGGCGAAAATTGTTCATCTGAGTGACCCACAGGCGTGAGCCTGTGGGCTGAACCTATTTCTCGCCGTCGTTTTTAGCCTCTGGGGACTTCTTTTTGATAATAGTTTTGGGTAGATTACTGCTGGGCTTGGTATCAACCTTTTTGGATACTGGCGGTACTGTGGTTTGATTTTTTCTAGATTCCTGCAGCGCCGTAGCTTTATCCTTTTTAGATGCTTTGAGAAATCTAGGTGCGGTTTCTTGGGGTGGCGCTAATAGGGCCACAAAACCGAAGACATTACGCCCAGGCAGAAATTTGGCTTTCAATGAGACAAATACCGCATGTCCTTGGTCTTCTTTTTCAGCTTTGGGATTAAATCGGAAAGGTCTAACCGGTGAGTCCTTCCAGAATAAGGGTAGATGGCTAGCCTTCATAAATTTGACTTTTTTACTGGCCTCCGCTTGTTTAATATATTCAAGTCTTTCGCGAGTAAAATTGCGGAAAACAGAAATACAGGGGGTTTGACAGACGGGGATAAATTGCCATAGTCCTGAGAATTTAAACTCGTTGTCTTCTAGCTCCGCCGAAACTGTCTGTTTTTCTCGCCCTCTGTCAAAGCCAACTAGCTGAAAAGTGACGCTATGGGGTTGATCTCTACGGGGAAAATGAATGACTTTAGGATAAACAACCAACCTAAAAGTACGGTTTCCAGTAGTTTCTATTTCTTTAATCAGAGCATCAAATACTTTGCGTTTTTGGGGAATATAAAAAAGTGGGTAATCACAATTACTAATAGTAACAGTGTTTTTACCATCTTCATTCAGGTTGACATCTCCAACAATTACCCCGATAGCTTGAAAGATTGCTTCAGGTTCTTCAATCTCTACCTGATTTTCAGTATCGATACTTACTTCTTCAGCTTCAGGTGCGGGTTGTTGAGTTTCAGCCTCATTAATTCCATTGGGGGTAGGTTCATTAGATGACATAATTGTTAGTTTTTTTGTACAAGCAATAATTTTTTTGAGATACTATAGGCGGCATGTGACAGGCTGATAAAATCCCATAAGTACACACTAAAGAATATGAAGTCCAGGTGACTAGACTACCCTGAGTCAGGAGTTAGGGTTATGGGAGTTTCTCGCCTAGACAAAAACTAGCTCATGCTCACACCAACTCACTACTATTAAGCTAATGACTTCTCTGTGTCAAGGTTATATAGCATTTCCCATGGTCGTGATGGACAAATTTTTTTAGTTTGACGGAACAGGGAACACACCGAACAGGGAATAGGGAATTGGTGTGTACTTCATGAGCCTGAAAAAGGCTTTAGCTAATTTAGTTACCTAATAAACTATGATAAATAACTATTTTCGCAATCATATCAGGACAATGGCTAGCTATGTCCCCAGCGAACAACCCCAACCCGGACTAGAGATAATTAAACTTAATAGTAACGAAAATCCTTATCCTCCTTCACCGGTGGTGCTAGACCTGCTGAAGAATATTAACGGGGAATGGTTACGACGTTATCCAGAACCTTTAGGCGGAGAGTTCCGGCGAGCCGCAAGTAAGGTTTTGGGTGTTCCCCATGATTGGATTATTGTCGGTAATGGTAGTGATGAGGTTTTGAACCTAGTAGTTAGAGCCTGCGCTGAACCCGGGAGAAAGGTAGTTTACCCTATACCAACTTATGTACTATATGTGACCTTAGTACAAATACAGGGGGCAGAAATTATTCAGATTCCCTATGGAGAAGATGACAGATTCCCCCTGGAAGAACTAATTACCGCTGACGGAAATGTGACATTCATCGCATCCCCTAATAGTCCCTCGGGGTGTATTGTCCCCATGGAAGACCTGAGAAAGCTAGCAAGCCGATTATCTGGGGTTTTGGTCATTGATGAAGCATATGTAGATTTTGCACAGGAGAATGCACTGGCTTTGGTGAAGGAATATGATAATGTAGTTGTGGTTCGCACACTTTCTAAGGGTTACTCCTTAGCAGGATTACGTCTAGGCTTCGGGGTGGCAAATCCTCGCTTACTCGATGGGTTGTTTAAGGTGAAGGATAGCTATAACATTGATGCGATCGCCTGCGCATTGGGAGCCGCAGCTATAACAGATCAAGCTTATAAAAATGCTTGTGTAGCCAAGGTGAAAGGATCACGTACTAAACTAGCCACGGACTTAAAACAATTAGGTTTTCAGGTAGGGGATTCCCAGACTAACTTTTTATTAGTACAACCCCTCCAAGAAAATGCTCAATTCCTCTATCAACGGCTCAAAGAACGACAGATTTTAGTACGCTACTTTCCACACCCAGGACTGGATCATAAGTTACGCATTACCGTGGGTACAGACCAACAAAATCAAGTTTTAGTAGAGGCGCTCCGTCAAATTTGTTCCTAGTTAGGTTTTATTACATACTACAAACTGTGAAAATAGTCAATCACAGCCTGGGCGATCGCTTCATTACCATCTTTAGCTAAAGGTTGAGATTGCTGGGGTTGCTGGGGTTCTTGACGCAAAAAATCCCAATTACCGCTAAAAAATTCCTGGGAAGTGATAATTTGATGGTGATGATAATTCACAATCCCTGCTAACAGAAAATTAGCTTCCGCGAAGTCATCCCGGGGAATGGTCACCAAAGGTATATCAAGTTTTGTCGCTTCCGCAAAAGTGCCATAACCAGGTTTAGAAACCACACGCCCACAAATAGGACTAAAATCTACTGGGCGGTATTTGGAACCGCTAACCTTTCTAACATTAGGTAAGTCTGGGGCAGATTGATCATAGATCACAAATTGCCAATCTGGAAAATTTCGTAAATTTTCGTAAGGTATTTTTTCTAACCCCAAACCGCCGAAGGTGACTAAGATGGTTTTTGATTTGGGCGCAGTAATTCGCCAAGTAGCGCGCACTTCCTCGGCAGAGTAACGAGGATAACCACCAGTTAAGCCCACATCAGTAATATTACTAAAAGATGACATCGGCTCGTGAAAAGGCAAACGAAACAAGCGATCGCATTGAGAGTAACATTCACTAATCCAATCCGCAATGGTGATAAATTCACCCCCCCAATGTCGGTAAATCAAGTCCCAACCAAAATTACTCATCATCCAACAGGGAATATTTGCGGCTTTAGCAAATAAAGGAGCTAAAAAAGGAATATCTGCTAAAATTAAATTCACCCGGTTTTGGCGGATAAAATTGACTTCTGAGGCAATTAGGGAATTTTGACGCTGTTGAATATCCCGCAACTGTGCTAAAGTCGCCGGTTTATCCATTGTCAAACTGTCTCCCTGGACTACACCCAAATCAAAAGCCCGGGGACGATGAATAAAATCCCCCTCTATATAGGACTCTAGCAACCACCGGGGGGCGGTGGTGACCAGAATCAATAAAACTTCTGGACATAATTTTTGAATTGTTGATACCACTGAAGCCGTGCGAGTAGCATGACCGAAACCGTGGTTAGTAATTGCTACATATAAAATTGGCCGCATAATTGATAATTGCTAATTACTAATTTAAATTGGGGAAGAGGGACATAAATACAATGCTACCTTTTCCCCACTTCCTCTTACTTAAAGGCTAAACCTTTGTAAAGCCTCTATTAATTGGTCAATTTCTGCTTCTAGGGTCAAATAATGGACAGTGGCGCGGATACAGTCAGGATCAGCAATTGTTCTAGTTAATATTCTTTGTGACTCTAGGAATTGGACTAACTGGAAATGTACCCCCGATTTTTCCTCAGACAGTTGAAAGGAAACTATCCCGCTTTGGGGTGGAGATGTGCGTAAACACCGGATATTGGCTAGGTCTGTTAATCTTCTCCACAGGTATTCACTATGATCACAGATTTGCTCATAACGTTGTTGTGGGGTTCCCCATTGCTGATGAATGGCGATCGCCCCTGTCAAACCAGCATATAATGACGTTGCTGATGTCGATACTTCATATCTTCGCCCATCCGGTTGCCAACTTACCCTTTGACCCTGACTATCTACCACAATGCCACGTAAGCCGATAAATGTGGGTTGTAAATTGTCTCTAACTTCGGGACGGACATATAAACCACCCACACCCCCAGGACCACATAACCATTTATGACCTGTGAAGGCGTAAAAGTCCGCCCCCAATGCGGTTAAATTTAAAGGTAATAAGCCAACAGACTGAGCAGCATCTACCAACACCAAGGAATTATTAGCTCTGCATACTTCTATAATTTTGTCAAGGGGTAAAACTTGTCCTGTATTCCAGAAAACATGACTAAGAACTACTAAGCGGGTATTGGGGCGGAAGTGTTGAGCAACCACCGTTACAGGGTCGCCTGTGTTTAAAGTTTCCTTGAGGGGACAGATAGTAACTTCCACAGCAAACCTACGGGCGATTTCCTGGGAAATCGCAATTACTCCTGGGTGTTCACAGTCCGAGAGTAGCATATGGTCACCCCCACGCCAATCAATACCCCACATGGCAATATTACAGCCAACGGTAACATCTTCTGTGAGGGTAATAGTTTCTGCTGGTGCTTGCAACTCACAAGCCAAAGCTTCCCTAAGATTTTGCTTTGCTTGTGCAACTAGGGCGTAAGCTTGATTACCAAAAGGTCCCGCTTGTTGGGTATCAGCTTCAGCTTGAGTAATGGCATCCATTGCCCCTTGAGGCATTGGCCCCTGTCCACCATAATTAAAATAAATCTTATTTCCCAAAGCGGGAAATTGTGCGCGATGTTGATGTAATTGAGTTTCTCTAGCCAAAATATTTGTCATAAATAGCAATTTTGCTCACAAACCAGTTTACTCTCCGGCTCATGACCAGATTTTTGAAATTCTTGTTAACTTAAAGGAATGTTAATCAATGCTGAACAATTACTGCAATATCAACGCTGCAAACGCCGACCTGTCCTAGATGCTCGGGGCGATAGACCCCAGCGGGATGCTGCTAATGAGTTGCTACTCAAGTTACAACAAGACAAGGCCGCCCATCGTACCAGTATTTTGGCAGAGTTGGGCGATTATTACAAACCAGATTATCCACGAGGAGACTGGGAAGCAGCTCAAGCAGCGACTTTAGAATTAATGCAGCGTGGGGTTGAGTACATTTATCGCGGTGTACTCTTAGCTGAGTACTATGATTTGGTAGCTCCTACTCCTGAAGATGTTTCACTTTCCCCAGAATATACAAAATACACTTTTCTTAGTCGTCCTGATTTACTGGTAAAACAGTCGGGACAATCTCGGTTTGGGGATTGGATGTATGTACCCGTAAATATTGAATTGGGTAAGCGTCCTAAGCAAGAATATCAAGTTGTGGCAGCGTTTCACGCCCAAGTATTGGCTAAGGTACAGGGTATCATACCCGAAAACGCTTGGCTACTGTTGCGGACAAAAAACAGAGATTATGCAGTGGATTTAGATAAATGGATTCCACAAATGCAAAGCATTTTACTAGAGTTTCTCCAGGACTTACAGTTACCCTCACCACCAGAAGTATTTATTTCCCGCCAAAAGTGCAATCTTTGCCACTGGTATAATGACTGTTATCAGGTCGCTCAATCACAGCAACACCTTTCTCTGTTACCAGGGGTAACACCCCTGCGCTACGACCAACTTCAGGCTTTATCTATCACTACCCTAGAATCTCTAGCTCATACTACCCCTGAGACTTTAGAAAACCTTCCTGGTTTTGATGGCGCAGTTGCAGCCAAACTGATATTACAAGCCCAATCTGTACTCCACAGACAACCTTTGATGTTACCCCATGGGTTACCAAAAGAAGATATTCTATTTACCGCTCCTGTAGAGCTTTATTTTGATATTGAAGCCCAGCCAGATTTGGATTTAGATTATTTGTTGGGAATTTTGGTGGTTGACCAGCAAGCCAAGACGGAAAAATTTTATTCCTTTATCGCCGAAAAACCAGAAGAAGAAGAATTAATTTGGCAGCAATTTTTAGATTTGGTTTGGCAATATCCCCAAGCACCAATTTATCATTTTTGCGTCTATGAAGTTGATACTGTCAAACGCCTAGGGAAACTCTACCAAACTCCTAACTCCCTAGTCTATCCTGTTTTGAATCGGTTTGTTGATGTCTATGAACAATTAATTAAAACCGTCGCTTTACCCGTAGAAAGCTATGCACTTAAAGCGATCGCCCGTTGGTTGGGCTTTGAGTGGCGGGAAAAAGAAGCTAGTGGTGCTAAGTGTATTTATTGGTATGACCAATGGTTAGAAACAGGCGATCGCACTTTACTGGAAGTGATTCAAAGTTATAACGAGGATGATTGTCGAGCTACCCGTAATGTTAAGGATTGGCTAGTTACCTTTTTCCAAAATCATACCCATCCCCCACTTCCTTAATTTTACCCATTGAGCTAAACTGCTGCACTTCAATCACCCATGTTCTGCAAAATTTCCTCAATATTTTCTTTTTGTAAATATACTCTCTTCAGCCTCTTGAGTTAACTGGCATAATTAATTACAAGTTCAACATTCCACCGCCTATATATTCTATCAAAACCCAGTGGGAGGGTGAGAACCCCCATAATCAAAATAATATGCAGCTAATTAAAAAACTTTTATCATTCCCTGGAATCATTGCCATTAGTCTGACAATCATCTTAGTCACCACACTGCTGAATAATTCACAATTATACGCCGCCGAAATTAGTCAGATAGAATTTATTGGTGAAGCAATTTTACCTCATAATTCCACCCTGAAAAACAACGCAATTGGCGGTTTATCTGGAATTACTTACGACCCCAACAAAGACGTTTATTATGCTATCTCCGATGACCGGGGAGAAAAAGCACCCGCTCGATTTTATACCCTGAAGATAGACTTGAGTAAAGGTAAACTGCAAAATGGCGATGTTGTTCCCCTGGGTGTGACCACACTTTTAAATCAAGATAATCAACCCTTTCCTCCCGGTGAAACAGATACAGAAGGTATTGCTGTAACTAATCGGGACACTGTATTTATTTGTTCCGAGGGGGATGGGAGACAATCAATTAATCCCTTTATTCAAGAGTTCGGCCTTGATTCGGGTAAATTGCTGACAACATTACCCATACCAAATAAGTTTTTACCAGACAAAAACCGTCAGCAAGGTATCCGCAATAACTTAGCCTTTGAAAGCCTCACCATCACACCTAACCATCAGTATTTATTCACGGCCACAGAAAATGCTCTGATTCAAGATGGACCAGCGACTAAACCTAATGTTGGTACTTCTTCGCGGATTTTACAGTATAATCTCTTGACTAATCTACCAGAAAAGGAATTTTTATACTCAACTGAACCAGTAGGAGAAATGCTCAATCTCACTGGTAGGTTTAGTAGTGGATTACCGGATTTACTAGCATTAGATAACCGCGGACATTTCCTGAGCATAGAACGCTCTTTTACTGGGTTGTTATTTGCTGTTTCTCTATTTGAGGTTTCCCTAGAAGGTGCTGATGATATTCAGAATATTAACAGCCTTTTAGCAGTGGACTCACAGCAAATTAAACCCGCAGAGAAAAAATTGCTCCTAGATTTGACAAGTCTAGATGTAGTCTTAGATAATATCGAAGGTTTAACCTTTGGCCCGGATCTACCTGATGGCTATCGTTCATTGATTTTGATCAGTGATAACAATTTTAATTCATTCCAGCGCAACCAATTTCTGGCTTTTAAAGTTAAGATTGAGTCACCGCTGATGAGACTACTACGCCGGTTAATCAGGCGGTAACAACCCCGGCTAACTAGACGCGCCAAACCAGCCAGAAAAAAAATCAGATTTTTTTGCAAAAAACACTTGACAATTATCTAAATAAGAGGTAACCTGAGAAAGTTGGGAATCAAGGGACTGTAGTTCAACTGGTTAGAGCACCGCCCTGTCACGGCGGAAGTTGCGGGTTCGAGCCCCGTCAGTCCCGTTTGGGTTACGAGCAATAATTTATAAATCCCCTGCAGCATAATATATGTATTTGGGGATGTTTGTCTATGGTGCTGAGTCCTAAAACTGAGGATTTCAGTTTAGATATAAGCTAAATTGATGATGCTTTGTGAAAGAGAGAATTAATTGTGACTGTTAGAGTCCGGATTGCGCCGAGTCCCACGGGGAATTTACATATTGGTACAGCCAGAACCGCTGTGTTTAATTGGCTATTTGCTCGCCACCATGGTGGGAAGTTTATTTTACGAGTTGAAGACACAGACCTAGAGCGATCGCGTCCCGAATATACTGAAAATATTCTGGAAGGTTTTCGCTGGTTGGGGTTAAACTGGGATGAAGGGCCATTTTTCCAATCCCAACGCCTAGATATGTATAAAGAGGCGGTGGAAAAACTTCTAGAACAAGGATTAGCCTATCGTTGCTACACCACCTCAGAAGAACTAGAAGCACTACGAGAAGCCCAAAAAGCCACAAACCAAGCTCCCCGCTACGATAACCGTCACCGCAATCTGACACCAGAACAAGAAGCAGCCTTTAAAGCCCAAGGGCGCAGCTGTGTGATTCGGTTCAAAATTGCTGATGAGCGGGAAATTGTCTGGAATGATCTAGTTAGGGGAACAATGACATGGCGAGGTAGTGACCTTGGTGGTGATATGGTCATCGCCCGCGCTTCAGAAACAGGTATTGGTCAACCACTGTACAACTTTGTGGTTGTAGTTGATGACATAGATATGCAAATTAGTCATGTTATCCGCGGGGAAGACCACATAGCCAACACAGCCAAACAAATTTTGTTATATGAAGCTTTAGGAGGTAAAATTCCCGAATTTGCTCATACACCCCTGATATTAAATATGGAAGGGCGCAAACTTTCCAAACGGGATGGAGTGACTTCTATTTCTGACTTTCAGAAAATGGGCTTCACCTCTGAAGCTTTAGTCAATTACATGACCTTACTGGGGTGGTCGCCACCGGAATCAACGGAGGAAATCTTTACCTTAGAAACCGCGGCTCAACACTTTAGCTTTGAGCGGGTGAACAAAGCGGGAGCCAAATTTGACTGGGCAAAGTTGGATTGGTTAAATAGTCAGTATCTCCATCATATGCCCGTGGAGCAACTGACAGATTTAATCATCCCCTTTTGGGAAGATGCTAAATTTACCTTTGAGGGAGGACGAGAACGCCCCTGGTTAGAGCAGTTAGTCACTTTAATCAGTCAGAGTTTAACTCGTCTCACAGATGCGGTGGAAATGAGTAGACCCTTTTTCACTCAAACAGTAGAATTTACCTCAGAAGCTAGGGAGCAACTACAAAAAGAAGGTTCAGAGGTTGCTATTCAGGGAATTATCGCAGCTTTGGAAAATCACCCCCATCTGTCAGAAACAACCGCCCAAGAAATCATTAAACAAGTGGTAAAAGAGCAAAAACTTAAAAAAGGCTTAGTTATGCGATCGCTCAGAGCGGCCTTAACTGGAGATGTTCATGGACCTGATCTAATTCAATCTTGGTTACTGCTCAATCAGATTAATTTAGACAAACCCCGGTTACAGCAAGCCATGTCCGCCGCCAATTAGGCGCTTTTAGAACAGGGGACAAGAAGATCGGGAGAAATTTTTGATAATTTTCCCTGCTTTTCCCAGTCCCCAGCAGTAAATTTCTCTTATTTTGGGAACTTGCTGTGTAAAATTAGTGTCCACCAAAACCTAATCTTAATGTCGAAAATAGTGATCAACCAAGGGATAAGATTATTCTTGATCATATTTGTACTGGGCACCACATCTGTAATTCAAGCCATAGCCAATGCCCAGGAAACACCACCGATATTTGGGGACATCACTATCAACCGAGAATTTTCTCCAGATCCAGTGAAAGTACGGGGGATGAGTGGGGGTTCACTACCAGCAAGACAAATTGCGGGGCGGTCTCAAACAGCCACTGGTGCATGTACCGGATTTTTCCACCTCACCCCCGGACATACATTAGAGTTAAAAAATAGATTCGAGTATTTGAAATTATTAATACAAAGTCCTCAAGACACCACCATGATTGTCAAAGGACCCGGCGGAACTTGGTGTAATGACGACTTTGATCGCGAAAATCCCGGCATAGTGGGGGAGTGGTTACCCGGAATATACCAAATTTGGGTGGGTTCATACCAAAAAGACAAGTATTTCCCTTATACATTACACATCACCCAAGTTAAGTAAAGACAAGGTGAATACCTACTGGGGAGAGGGGGGAATTCTTTGTTTGAACACATCCACAACTATTGTTTCAAAGCCTCACCGACTTTGAAACAATTTTTTCAGAAATGTTGAAATCCTTGCAATGACAGGGATATAGGGGTTATGGGCATTTTAATTTTCTTTTCGTCGCCTTAGTTTTTCACGCTTGATGCAAAGTTGTATTAAAATTAAGTTAACTTTAATTAAGATACTTTTTGATATCGCCGTTAGTCCCCTATGGCTACAGCGATTTATGATCAAAGATCAAATTAAACAAAATGGCATACCTAACCTAGTCACAGATGATGGCATCATCAGTTTCTACGGAAGGTTAATTGTATTGGCATCTAGAGGCAAATTAAAATGAAATTCTCCTGGCGAGTCGCGGTACTCTGGACATTGCCGGCTTTGGTGATTGGCTTTTTTCTCTGGCAAGGCGCTTTTGCTGGCAATACCGCTGAAATGGGTAAAAATGCAGCTAATACCCGTATGACCTATGGCCGCTTCCTGGAATACCTAGACGCTAACCGTGTTAATAGTGTCGATTTGTATGAAGGTGGCAGAACAGCAATAGTGGAAGCCAGCGATCAAGATATCGAAAATCGTGTGCAACGGTGGCGGGTGGATCTGCCAATTAATTCTCCTGAGTTAATTACCAAGCTCAAAGAGAAAAACATCAGTTTTGATGCCCACCCCATGCGGAATGATGGCGCTATCTGGGGACTGTTGGGAAATTTGGTTTTTCCCATCCTCTTGATTACAGGATTGTTCTTTTTGTTCCGTCGCTCTAGCAATATGCCCGGTGGTCCTGGTCAAGCGATGAACTTTGCTAAATCTAAGGCTCGGTTTCAAATGGAAGCCAAAACAGGGGTGAAATTTGACGACGTAGCAGGTATTGAAGAAGCTAAAGAAGAACTGCAAGAAGTCGTTACTTTCCTCAAACAGCCAGAACGGTTTACCGCTGTGGGCGCACGCATTCCTAAAGGGGTGTTGTTAGTCGGTCCGCCGGGAACTGGTAAAACCTTACTCGCCAAGGCGATCGCCGGGGAAGCTGGTGTACCTTTCTTCAGTATTTCCGGTTCAGAATTTGTAGAAATGTTTGTCGGTGTGGGTGCATCCCGTGTCCGCGATTTATTCAAAAAAGCTAAAGACAACGCTCCCTGTATCATCTTTATTGATGAAATTGACGCAGTAGGAAGACAACGGGGTGCTGGTATTGGTGGCGGTAATGACGAAAGAGAGCAAACCTTAAACCAATTGCTCACGGAGATGGATGGCTTTGAAGGTAACACCGGTATTATTATTATCGCCGCTACCAACCGTCCCGATGTCCTAGACTCAGCATTATTGCGCCCCGGTCGCTTTGACCGCCAAGTTACTGTAGACGCACCAGATATTAAAGGGCGTTTGGAAGTCTTACAAGTCCACTCCCGCAATAAGAAACTTGACCCTACTGTATCTTTAGAAGTCATCGCTCGGCGCACTCCTGGTTTCACAGGTGCGGATTTAGCCAATTTACTCAACGAAGCCGCCATCCTCACCGCCAGAAGACGCAAAGAAGCCATCACCCTCAGTGAAATTGATGATGCAGTAGACCGGGTAGTGGCTGGTATGGAGGGTACTCCTTTAGTAGATAGCAAGAGCAAACGCTTGATTGCTTACCATGAGGTAGGACACGCTTTAGTAGGGACATTGTTAAAAGAACATGACCCCGTACAAAAGGTTACCCTTATCCCCCGTGGACAAGCACAGGGTTTAACTTGGTTTACCCCCAATGAAGAACAAGGTTTAATTTCTCGTTCTCAACTCAAAGCTAGAATTACCGGTGCGTTGGGTGGTCGTGCTGCTGAAGAAGTGGTATTTGGCTCTGCGGAAGTCACAACTGGCGCAGGTGGCGACTTACAGCAGTTATCCGGAATGGCTCGCCAAATGGTGACCCGGTTCGGAATGTCTGACTTAGGTCCGCTGTCTTTGGAAAGCCAACAGGGAGAAGTATTCCTAGGTCGTGATTGGACAACCCGCTCTGATTATTCCGAAGCGATCGCCGCTCGCATTGACTCTCAAGTGCGCAAAATCGCCGAAGATTGCTACGAAAACGCCAAGAAAATTATCCGCGACCACCGCACAGCTTGCGATCGCCTAGTAGATTTACTCATCGAAAAAGAAACCATTGACGGCGAAGAATTCCGCCAAATCGTCGCTGAGTACACTGAAGTACCCGAAAAAGCTCAGTATGTACCACAGCTGTAAAGCTTATAATTGAATTTGACAGCAATGGGGATGGTTAAGACCGTCCCTATTTTTTTTACTCAGATCCCGGACTTTAACTAAACTCCCGTAATTCTCCATGACAGAATTTACCAACTACATCGAAGACCTACAAACCAACATCAAACGCGGTGGAGAACGTAGTCATTACCCCAGCTTAAAACGACTGATTGAAAGTTTAATGATGGGAATTAACGCCACAATTGAAGAAAAAGGTAATCAACAAGGTATTCCCGACTTCACCATCAGAAAAAATGACCGCATCCTAGGATATATAGAAGCTAAAGATATTAATATTGATTTAG
>NZ_JANQDG010000155.1:0-18403 GCF_029891665.1 Anabaenopsis sp. FSS-46
AGATAACTTCTGGTTAGTAGTTGGCGGTTCCCTACCCGATGTACCCAATGTCCTCAAAGACTTTGAATTAGGTATAGACCGCATCGGTATGGGTGGTATTACCGCCAACCAAGTTAGTTTATTAAGTCAAAATGGTAACACCATCATTCAGGTAGGTAGTACAGATGTCGCCCTCATCGAAGGGGTCAATATAGCCCAATTCAATCTCAACGATTCCAGTCAGTTTGTCTTTGCTTAAATCAAATCCCGGACTTCTCACCACATTTTCCCATGTAACCACAAATCCTATAGAAGTCCGGGATCTCCCGTTAGCTAAAGTAGTTCCTTTAACCGGGTCTAATAGCCCAGTTGTTAATTCAACTCAAAACAGGATATCTTTAAAATGAGCATTCTTTTCATTAACTCCATCACTGATAACAACATTATCAGTTCAGCAGAAGCTCAAACTGGTTTTAATATCACCGGCGGCGGTCAGTCCGGAGCAACAGTACGCCTGACCTTTGATAGTGGTCAGGAGTTAGCTGGTGGTAACACAACAGTAGTCAATCAAAATGGTCAATGGTCAGTCCCACTTATAGCGGAGGACGTAGCGGCTTTTAATCAGGGAATGAAAAAGGTTACCGCTACCCAGACATTTAATAGTGGCTTCTCGGAAGTTTTTCGGACATTTAGAGTAAATACTACTATCGTCGCCCCCACTATCAACGTAAATACCCCAGATAACAGTGTTGTTGAAATCAGAAATATTAATACTGATATTCTCAATAATCCCGACCAAATAAACAAGTTAAACAACGACATTCCAGGCGCCCAATTATATACGCCACTCTTGTCATTCAACCTTGTACCTATTCCTGGTTCTGAAGATATCTTCTCTAATACCATTCACCAGCTAGAACTCACCTTTGATGAAAGGTTATTAGGATTACCCGACTACAACAGCTTTGTCAAGCGGGATAGTGACGGTAATTTCTTTTTGTTCAACTTCAATCCCAATACAGGCTTAGGCGCAGTGCTACAAGACCGAGATGGTAATGGTCGCATTGATGGAGCGTCCCTATTTTTACAAGACAATCAACCAGGAGACCTAGACCCCACCCCCGGAGTAATCTTTGACCCTGGTGCCCCCGTGGTGGTACCTCTTCCCCCCCCTACCATTGACCCCATCACCGACACAGCCATTATTAATGCAGCAGCTACAGCTACCAGCTTAACCGTTACCGGTACAGGTAAACCCGGAGCAACCTTGATCTTAGGCTTTGCCAGCGGACTAACCTTGACCGGAAACAATACAAGCATTGTCAGAGAAGATGGTACTTGGTCTGTAGATATTGCCGTGGCTGATATTGTTATCTTTGCTCAAGGGGGAGAGGTATTAACCGCTACTCAAATTGAGGGAGAAAGTATTAGTGTAGCAACTACACAACCCCTAGTCAACCAATCAGGGTTTACCCGCATATTTGGTACTGACGGTGATGATGAACTTTTTGCTCCCAGTACAGGCAATGCTCAGGTATTTGGATTAGAAGGTAATGACATTCTTGATGCTACTCCTAACCTATCAGGACAGGTCATTTTATATGGAGGTCCAGGTAATGACACCCTCATCGGTGGTAATAACCATACTCTCTACGGCGGTGATGGGGATGATACCTTATTAGCCGCAGGCAGTCTTGGCCAGAATACATTATATGGTGGCCCTGGTAATGATCTTCTGATTGTTGTCGAAGGTAGCCGCAATCAACTCTATGGGGGAGCCGGTAACGACAGGTTGATAGTCTCAGACGGTGGTGGGTTCAATCGTCTGTACGGCGAGGAAGGAGACAATATTCTAGATGTTTCTAGCGGTACTGGGAATAATCAACTATTTGGTGGAGTTGGCAATGATATCTTAATCGCCGGAGCCGTCACCGATGAACTGTTTGGCGGTGCTGGAAATGATCAATTATTTGCCACTAACGGTGGTGTTCTCACCGGGGGCAGCGGTGCCAATACCTTTTACCTCGCCAATGGCTCCATTCCTTCCCAACTTGCTCTTATTACCGATTTTCAACCCGGGAGCGATCGCTTAGTAATTGCTGGTCTACCCGACCTCACAGTCGTCAAGCTAATTAGGGAAAATACAGATACTATTGTTATTGCTGTATTATCTGAAACAGAGGTTACCCTGGCTTTACTCCAAGGTATTCAACCCTCTGCATTAGTAGCAGGTCGTGATGTCTTTTCTCAGACAGAAAGTCTTTTAGAACCTATTAATCTTGTTGGGGAAACCTTCAAAGTCACGAATTTGGAGCAGAACCCCAGTGGCTTTGTCTTAACATTCAATGATGACCTAAATCTCAGTGTCCTTAACCTTTACAGAGGAATAGATCCAAACAATCCACTAGCCCCGGTTACTGATTCACCAGACCTCATCCTCACCGATAGTGCCGGAAATATCATCAATGGTTCACTCATTTGGGACCAAGGCAATGCTAACACCCTCACCTTTGTCAAAACAGGTGATATTCTAGCACCCGGTAATTACACCCTCACCCTGGAGAGCCGTAGTGATGGTTTCGTCAGCAGCGGCGATCGCCTACTCGATGGTAATGAAGATGGTTTATCTGGTAACTTTGTGCGCCAATTTACGGTGGATAGCCCCACAGCACCAGTCCTCACTTTACCTGACTTTAGCCGTGGACCAGATCAAGAGGTAAACATACGTGGGGAGGGTCAATTCAATCCTCTACCCATCCGCATCAGCAATCCCGGCGGCTTAGAAAACATCAGCTTCACCTTGCAATATGACCCAGACCTCCTGGCTATTACCGGAGCAAATGTAGCCGCCCCGGGTTGGGATTTAGAGTCTGACTTCAATACACGAGGACAAGCTCAGTTTACCCTCAGTGGACCTGCCCTCAATGCTAGTACCGACTTAATCACCTTGAATGCTCAGGTTCGAGATACTGCGAGCTACGGTGCTAAAGGTGTACTGCAAATACTTGCCGGTGCTGGCTTAATAGGAGACAGTGCCGTACAACTGGTAGCATTATTGGGAGACACCACCAGAACTGAAAGCTATCTTGGTGCAGATGCGTCCTTAATTTCTCGCGTCAATGTGGGACTTGATACAGGATTTAGGGCTTTCCCTGTGACTGATCCTCTGATTATAGGAGACGCTACAGGCAACGGAAATTTAGATTCGGGCGATGTAACCTCTGTGCGGCGGGCATCTGTAGGTCTGTCTAGCCCATTTCTCCCACAATTAGTCTAATACCTGGGGTATTTAAAGATTCAGATGAGGCGGTTTGACCGCCTCTATACCACTTAATCTCATTAGTCTGTTTCTGATTGTTTCCGCCACGGTGGTAGCAGCTTATAAGGGCAATATGAGCGCTTTAACGGCAGCCTTTTGTAAAAAAATAAGACGGGGGAATTTGGCGACGAAAGTTAAATTTAAAATTATCCTTTACTTAACTATTCCTTAACTAATTTGCGTTATTGTCATGACAGAGTTGGTGTTAAAGAATAACAACTACAGTGACTATCACAATTAATAGTCTTGCCAAAACTTTTAAAGGTAAGACAGCAATCAAACACGTATCCTGCCAAATTAACGGAGGGGAAATGGTCGCACTAATTGGTGCGTCCGGATCAGGTAAATCTACACTCTTACGCCACATTAATGGTCTGCAAATTGGAGATGCAGGCCAAGTTGATGTTTTTGGCAATACCTTACAAAGTCAGGGTAAATTACACTCTAAAATTAGGGTTTTACGTAGTCAAATAGGCTGTGTGTTCCAACAGTTTAATTTAGTTAACCGGCTCACAGTTATCGAAAATGTTTTAGTTGGTAACTTAGCAAGATTATCCCCCTTACGCTCAACATTACATTTATTTAGTAAAGAAGAGAAAATTAGTGCTTTGGCAGCACTAGAGCAAGTAGGGATTATTGAACACGCTTATAAACGTGCATCTATGCTTTCTGGAGGACAACAGCAACGAGTAGCGATCGCTCGTTGTTTAGTACAGGGAGCGAAAATCATTCTGGCTGACGAACCCGTCGCTTCCCTAGATCCTGAGTCAGCGCGCAAAGTCATGGAGTTGTTGGTACAGTTAAATCGCCACAGGGGAATTAGTATAGTCGCTTCTTTACATCAAATTCAAATGGTGCGGAGTTACTTTGAAAGAGTTATCGCTCTCAAAGATGGAGAAGTGATGTTTGATGGTGCAACTGTAGAACTTGATGACCAGAAGCTCAATGAAATTTATGGTGCAGCAGTAGAAGAACTGGTAATGCGAGGACATGGGGAAATACTCATATAATCCTCATAAATAACCACAAATGCTAAATGTTTAATTCACCGAGAAATAAACTATGAAACGCAGATCATTTATTGAAAGTTCCGCTTTATTTGGTGCATCTTTAGTAGGCACTCAAATAATATCTACTCTTAACAACAACTGGATTGAACCAGCCCAAGCACAACTTAAAGAACTCAATTTTGGGGTCATATCTACAGAATCTCAAGCCAATCAAAAACCTCTTTGGGAACCTTTTATTGCCGCTTTATCCAAGTCTATAGGTATTCCCGTTAAAGCCTTCTATGCTACTCAGTATGCAGGCGTCATTGAAGCCATGCGTTTTGGTCAAGTACATATAGCTTGGTATGGTGGTAAATCCTATATTGAAGCTGCTAGAATTGCCAACGCAGAAGCCTTTGCTCAAACTATAGCTACTGATGGTAGTAAAGGTTACTACTCTCATTTAATTGCCAACAAAAATAACCCCATCACAGCAGCAGCTAAAAGACAAGGCGGCGATAAGTATGTTCTGCAAAATGCTGCTAAACTGACTTTTGCTTTCAATGATCCTAACTCTACTTCAGGATTTTTAGTACCGAGTTACTATGTATTTGCTAAAAATAAAGTAGACCCCAAGAAAATTTTTAAACGGTTAATTTTCTCTGGTAGTCACGAAGCTACAGCCTTAGCAATAGCCAATAACCAGATAGATATAGCTACCAATAATAATGAATCTTTAGAGAGATTAGGAAAAACCAATCCCTCAGCACGCCAAAAAATTGAAATTATTTGGACTTCACCCATCATACCCAGTGACCCAATTGCTTATCGGAAAGACTTACCACAGGATGTTAAGAATAAATTACGGAATTTCTTCTACAATTTTAAAGACAAGAAAATCCTAGAACCTTTACAGTGGTCGGCTTTAGTTCCAGCCAATGATAAAACATGGAATCCTATCCGGGAATTGGATATTGCTAAACAAGTTTTAGACTTAGAATCTAAACCTAATTTGAGTAGTGCCGATAAGAAAAAGTTGAATGATTTGAACAACCAACTACGAGCACTGCAAAGTAATTAAAGGTAGTTAATAGCCATAATTATTTGTCTTAATGGTCTGTTGACAGGTAACAGTCAACAGATACTACTTAGTGTATGTAACCAACCGGTACGCTATCACAATCATTGTGTATAATCCTCAATTTCTTGATCCAACAAACAATAACTGATGAACAGAAAATTATTCATTCAACGGGCTGCTTTATTTATTATCACTTTGGCAACTGTCAAGGTACTTTCAGCCTGTAGTTCTACTCCTGAGAATAGTAGTGCAACCATCACAGAAATTAACTTTGGTGTTCTATCTACAGAATCCCAATCTAATCAAAAACCTATATGGGAACCCTTTGCTGCTGCTATGTCTGAAGAAGTTGGGATTCCCATTAAACCCTTCTACGTTACACAGTATGCAGCGGTTATAGAAGCCATGCGCTTTGGTAAAGTTCAGGCAGCTTGGATGGGTGGTAAAACTTATGTTGAGGCGGCAAAAGTTGCGGATGCAGAAGCTTTTGCTCAAGTTGTAAGCGCAGATGGTACTAAGGGGTATTATTCTCATTTAATCGCTAATAAAAATAATCCCATCACAGAAGCAGCAAAAGCAGTTGGTGGCGATAAATATGTGATTGAAAATGCGGCTCAGTTGACCTTTGCTTTTAATGATCCTAATTCGACATCTGGGTTTTTAGTCCCCAGTTATTATATCTTTACGCAAAATAACGTAGACCCTAAAAAAGCTTTTAAACGTTTGATTTTTGCTGGTAGTCATGAAGCTTGCGCCCTGGCGGTAGCTAACAACCAGGTAGATGTCGCTACGGTCAGCAATGAAGCCTTAAGTCGTTTAGAAAGAACCAATCCCACAGCTAGACAAAAGATTGAAATTATTTGGCAATCACCTTTAATTCCCGGTGACCCAATTGTTTATCGTAGCGATTTACCAGCAGATATCAAACAGAAATTACAAAATTTCTTCTATAACTACAAAGATGCTGAAGTTTTAGCACCATTTGAAATTGCTGGTTTTGTTAAAGCTGAAGATAAAGAATGGCACACAATCAGAGAATTAGAGATTGCCAAAAAAATCCAAGAAATTCAAGCTAAAGAAAATATCAGTCAGTCAGAAAAACAGCAAAAAATAGCAGAACTACAAAAGCAATTGCCAAAACAACAATAAATCAATAAAATTACCTTTGGTTAATAAAAAATTATGTCACGCAATCAGATAGTTACTAATGCCTCTCCCACTGTACTCAAGATGTTAGAACAAGAAGCAAAATTTTTGACTACTAAAAGAGTTTTGTTTCTGGTAATCATGGGTGGTGCATTGATTTTTGGTTATTATCAAAGCGAGTTAAACTTCCCTGTACTTTTACAACGGGGTGACAACATTGTGGAATATGTTGGGGGGTATTTTCCGCCGGACTTTGAAGACTGGAACTATTATTTCTCAGAGACGGTGATTACTATATCTATGGGGGTTTGGGGGACTTTAATGGCTGCTTTAACGTCTGTTCCCCTGTCTATCTTGGCATCTAATAATATGTGTCCGGGATGGATTGTACAACCTACGCGGCGATTATTGGATGCTATGCGTGCTATTAATGAAATAGTCTTTGCGTTAATATTTGTTGTGGCTGTGGGTTTGGGTCCGTTTGCTGGGGTGTTGGCTTTATTTGTTAATACAACAGGGGCTTTAGGTAAGTTGTTCTCGGAAGCTGTAGAATCAATTGAACCAGGTCCTGTGGAAGGAATTAGAGCTACTGGGGCGAGTTACATTCAGGAGGTTGTATTTGGAGTGATTCCCCAAGTTATGCCTTTATGGACTTCTTTTACTCTCTATAGATTTGAGTCTAATATCCGTTCGGCTTCGGTTTTGGGAATTGTGGGCGCAGGTGGTATTGGTGTTTCACTATATCAAAGTTTTGGTAGTTTTCAATACCAGAAGGTTTGCGCAATTTTAATTATTTTGGTCATTGCTACTAGTGTTATTGATTTGTTGTCTGCTAGGGTGAGAAGGTTGCTGGTTTAGCTGATGTCTAGGTCATTCTCAAAGAATAACTCCATGCGATCGCCCCGCAGCCGAGTTACACCATACTCAATTATGTTACCAGTATCATCGACATTCACCGACTCCGCCAGCAAAATCGGTTGATTTCGGGGTAACTGTAACCATTTTGCATCTTCAGGCTGGACTAAACGAGCCGAAACACAGGTGCTGCGGCGGATATGGTCACATCCATATACTTGCTGTAAAAACTGAGATATTGATTGCTGTGCTTGTAATATCTCGATGTTTTCTGGATTTAACAAGTCCGGGAACCGCTTTAAGGGGAAATATCCAGTACCGACGCTGATGGGTTCGTCGTTTGCTAAACCTAAGCGTTCAATTAAGGCTACTGGCTCACCATAGGTAATTTCTAATCCTTTGGCAATGGCATGGTCAGCGGGTATTTCTAAAACACGTAATAATTTAAACCTAGCTTGCCAACCTTGAGCTTTTAGGGTTTGATTGTAGCGTACACGCTTACCAATAGCATAGCGGATGGTTTTGGTGGCGACAAAAGTTCCCTTTCCCCGGTCAACTCTTAACCATCCTTCGTTTTTGAGTAGGGCGATCGCTTGTCTGAGGGTATGACGGTTCACCCCAAACTGTTCTGCTAACTTGGTTTCTGTGGGTAGTTGCTCCCCAATTTCATAAACTCCTTGATGAATATTTTCTCGCAGCACGTCGGCAATTTGCATATAAATCGGCATTATTTCTTTCATGTATCAATTTCAGATTGTCAAGTTGTCAAAATTGGGTTAATCTATTAATGTCTAGATGTCTAAACAAGTTAACAATAGTTTAAAACTAAAAATCACAAATGAATGTCAAATATAGTAACTGATTTACCGGGCTTTTCAGACTCCATTCATGACACACAACAGACATTTAGGGCGTTGCTCGGTGCTAATGCGCGACCGGGGAGACCTGAGAAAATTACGGCGGTGATGAGTGTACCTAGGGCTACGGTGCGACTTCCCTCACCGACTAACGCCACGCCATCGGGGTTGACCCCAGCTTGTGGGGCGGCTTGTTTGACCTTGCTAGATTTGGACGTTGCACTATGGCTACAGCCAAGTTTTACAACTTCCGTGAAAAATTGGTTATTGTTCCACACTGGCTGTCGCTTAACAGAATACCCAGACAAAGCAGACTTTGCCTTAATTGAAGATTTGGCAGCTTTGCCAGAACTATCTATTTTTAACATGGGGACAGAAGAAAAACCGGAAACTTCCACAACCTTGTTAATACAGATAGAAAACTTTGACATGGGACAACCTGTGATGTTGACAGGTCCGGGAATTTTAGACGAACAAGCAATCGCTCCCTTAGTTCCCCAACATTTTTGGGATTTCTGGACAGAAAACCACCAAGCCTATCCCCAAGGAATGGATGTATTTTTATTCACAGAAAATTCAGTAATGGGACTACCACGCACAGCCAGAGCTACAATTATATCATGACTCTTGAAATTTGCATAGCTGAACGTGAAGACTGGCCGGTATTAAATCAGCTGTATGCTGACATGAATGGTGAGTCACCCTTAGCGATCGCTAGCGCCGAGGAAATTTTCACACAAATTACCCAAACTCCTAACTACTATATCTATCTTGCCCGTTTAAATCAGCAACCAGTAGGAACCTTTAGCTTAACATATCTACCAACAATGATGCACCGGGGCTATCACAAATTTGCTGTTCTGGATGCAGTGACAGTAATTTCCCCCATGCGGGGGCAGGGAATTGGTAGCCAGATGGTGAAAAGAGCAATACAACTGAGTACCGAAGCTGGGTGTTATAAAGTCACCCTCTCATCCAATTTAAAACGCCATCGCGCCCATCAATTCTATGAATCACTGGGATTTGAGCAGCATGGCTGGAGCTTTAAATGCGTAGTCCAACCCCACAACACAAGAAATTTTTGAGTAAGGTAAATCAGTGACAACAAAAATCGCTATTCAAGGAGTAAATGCCCTCACTCCCCAAGGATGGTTAAAAGATGCCACAGTTTTAATTGAAGATGGACAATTTACCAGCATTAATCAATCAATAACTCCGCCTGGATTTGAACTGGTCAAGGCTCAAGGACTCCAGATGCTACCTGGAATTATAGACTTACACGGTGATGCTTTTGAGAGAATGATTTGTCCCCGTCCTGGGGTTAACTTTCCTCTACCCATAGCGATGGTAGATAATGACCGTAATCTCTTAGCATCAGGTATCACAACTTTTTACTGCTCCATCACCGACTCCTACGAACCAGGTTTACGTAGCCGAGAATCTGCTCGTAATTTAATTAACTTTATTCAAAAAACAGGAAAACAAGTTTTAAATTGCAATCATCGCATTCATATCAGACATGAACAAGCCAATACCGCAGAACATCAGGAATTGTGTGACTGGCTAGAATCAGGTCAAGTGGATATTTTATCCATCAACGATCACCTACCACCGCCAGGAAACGAAAAGAGATTACAGCGATATCTCAACAGTGTCAAACAAAGATCATCCATGTCCATAGAAGAAATCGCCGGATTAATTAGCCAAGTCAGAGAACGGCGAGAACAAGGAGACGCACAACTAGAAAAACTAGTGGAATTGGCACACACTAACAATATTCCTTTAGCTTCCCATGATGATGATAGCCCAGAAAAAGTAGCACTCAGTCAACAACGCCGAGTAGCGATCGCAGAATTTCCCGCTGATGTAGACTTAGCTGCGAAATCTCAAGCATATGGTGCAGCAGTCCTCATGGGTGCGCCTAACTTAGTGCGTGGAGGCTCCCACCTGGGTTTAATGAGTGTAGCTCAAGCAGTTGAACATGATGTTCTCGATTGTCTGTGCTCAGATTATCACTATCCTTCCTTGTTTTATGCCCCCTTTAAATTAAAAGAGTTGGGGTTAATGTCCTTTGAACAAGCATGGAAATTAGTTTCAGATCGACCCGCTAGAGCGGCAAAAATTAGCGATCGCAAAGGTAAAATTGCCACGGGTTTAGATGCAGATTTCCTGCTGATATCTCCTGACAATCCTTTACCCTCTAGCATTTCATCTGTTTATATCCTCGGAAAAGAAGTCGCTCGATATCAAACGAAATAACTATGCAACCAACCATCGGCAGCATTATCGATCTATTCAGCCAAAAAGGTTCACAATTGTATGGCGGAGAAGGCGTGACCCAGCTAGAACACGCATTACAATGCGCCACCCTGGCCGAAGCATCAGGTAAAAATCATGAATTAATTACCGCTTGTTTACTCCATGATTTAGGACATTTAATTCATGACTTAGGAGATGATCCGACAGCCATAGGTATAGACGACCAACATGAATATCGCGCCATTCCTTTTCTACGGCAAATATTTAGCCTGGCGGTCACAGAGCCAATTAGGCTACACGTCTTAGCTAAACGGTATCTTTGCGCAGTTGATCATGAATATTGGTATAGTCTTTCCATCCCATCGCAACGCAGCTTAGAACTGCAAGGAGGGAGATTTTCTCCTCAAGAAGCAGAGAAATTTATTCAGCGTCCTTACGCCCAAGATGCTGTGCAGTTAAGGATTTATGATGACAAAGCCAAAATTTCCCATCTGTCCACACCCGATTTAAATTACTTTATTAATTTGATTCAATGCAAAACTTGAACATAGCTACCGTCAAGGAAAGACAAACTTGGATGGCCACACTCGCCAAAGCTGAGTTAACAGAATTAGAAAAATTAATCAACTTAGAGAAATTACCTAGTTATAGTTTTTTACGTTCCCCAGAAATTGGTTTAGTTATGGTTCAAGGACGCGCTGGAGGTACAGGAAAACCATTTAATCTGGGAGACATGACCATAACTCGCTGTGTAGTGCAGCTAGAAAACTTAGAAACCGACACAGCCATCACTGGATTTGGTTATGTAGGCGGGCGATCGCACCGTCACGCAGAATTAGCAGCCTTGTGCGATGCTTTACTACAAACTCCCCAATGGTATGAGCAAATTCAAGCACAAGTGATTCAACCACTGCAAACAGCATTAGCTAAAAAACAAGAACTTCAACAACGCCAAACCGCTGCCACAAAAGTTAACTTTTTTACTATGGTCAGGGGTGAAGGGTAACATGAGTCAAAAGTATAAAAAAGAGTAAGAAAAGAGTAAAAATATGCCATACGTTGCCGTCAAGGGTGGTCAACAAGCAATTGAAAATGCCGAGAAATTACTGCAAAATAAGCGCCGGGGGAATCCGGTAATTCCCGAACTCACCCTAGAGCAGATTGAACAACAATTAACCCTAGCAGTAGAGCGGGTCATGTGCGAAGGTAATTTGTATGATCGGGAATTAGCAGCTTTAGCGATTAAACAATCTTGGGGGGATTTAGTCGAAGCAATCTTTTTACTGCGCGCCTATCGGACAACACTACCACGGTTCTATTACAGTCAGCCCCTCAACACCGGTGAGATGCAAATTCAAAGGCGAATTTCTTCTATATTTAAAGATATTCCGGGAGGACAAAACCTAGGACCCACCTTTGACTACATTCACCGCCTCCTAGATTTTAAACTCATTGCCGAGGGTGAAGTTACTCCCGCACCTACAGCGGAAGCGACAAAGGAACCCTTCCCCCCAGTGATTGATACATTAGACCGAGAAGGATTAATACAGCCAGAACCTAGGGAAGTAGAATCACCAGCACCCTTTGACCTTACTCGTCAACCTTTAACTTTTCCCGCTAGTAGAGACGCTAGACTACAAAACTTAGCACGTGCTGACGAAGGCTTCTTACTCTCTTTAGCATACTCCACCCAACGAGGCTACGGTAAAAATCATCCATTTGCGGGAGAGATTCGCATGGGAGAAGTTGAGGTAGTCATTTGTCCCGAAGAATTGGGATTTGAAATAGCGATCGCCGATATGACAATTACTGAAGTACAAATGGTCAACCAATTTAAAGGTAACAAAGAACTACCAGCCCAATTCACTCGTGGCTACGGACTCACCTTTGGCTACAACGAACGCAAAGCCATGTCAATGGCCTTAGTAGACCGCGCTCTGGGAGCGGCGGAGTTAGGGGAACCTGTAGAAAACCCGGCGCAAAATATCGAATTTGTCCTGTCCCACTCAGATAACGTAGAAGCCCAGGGATTTGTCCAACACCTAAAGCTACCTCATTATATTGACTTTCAAGCGGAGTTAAATTTAGTACGCAAGATGCGACAAAATCAACAGCCAAAATTAAACTGTGATGAGCTTCACCCAGAGGGGGAGTGAGAAAAACCACGATGATTACAGGAATTAACCATATAACTTTATCCGTTGCTGATGTGGAAGAATCTTTTAATTTCTACACTCAGGTTTTAGGTTGTCAAGCGATCGCTAAATGGCAACAAGGAGCTTACTTGATAGCAGGTAATCTATGGCTGTGTCTATCTTGGGATTCCCACACCCGCACTAGTCCGGCGAGGGAATATACACATATTGCTTTTAGTATTCCTGAACATGACTTTCAAGAATATAGCCGTCAATTACTTGAGCTAGGTGTCAAACAATGGAAACAAAACACCAGTGAGGGAGATTCTATATATATTCTCGACCCAGACCACCACAAATTAGAACTACATATAGGGAACCTGTCAACTAGAATCGCCGCCACGAAGGAATCCCCTTATGAAAACATGGAATTTTTTGTTTAAAAACCTTTGCGAACCCCTGCGTTAAAAAATGCCTACATCAACCAATCAAACAGGCTTTAACTTTGCCTATCTCGATGAACAAACTAAACGCTCAATTCGTCGCGCTCTACTCAAAGCAATATCTATACCAGGACATCAAATTCCCTTCTCCTCCAGAGAAATGCCCATGTCCTACGGCTGGGGAACCGGTGGTATTCAAGTTACAGCAGCAGTCATTGGTCAAAGGGATGTCCTCAAAGTGATTGACCAGGGCGCAGACGACACCACCAACGCTGTCAATATTCGCCGTTTCTTCCAAAGGGTTTGTGGTGTAGAAACTACGGATAGCACAGCTAAAGCTACCCTAATTCAAACACGCCACCGTATACCAGAAACACCACTACGGGAGGGACAGATTATGGTTTATCAGGTCCCCATTCCGGAGCCTTTGCGCTGGCTCCAACCCTCGGCTGTGGAAACCCGGAAGATGCACGCTTTAGAAGAGTACGGGCCGATGTACGTCAAGCTGTATGAGGATATCACTAAACATGGGCATATTGCCACATCCTACGACTACCCGGTAATGGTACATGACCGTTATCTCATGAGTTCTAGCCCCATACCACGGTTTGATAATCCCAAAATGCACATGAATCCGGCGTTGCAGTTATTTGGTGCGGGTCGGGAAAAACGCATTTATGCCATACCACCCTACACCAAAGTTAAAAGCCTCGACTTTGAGGATTATCCTTTTACTGTAGAGCGATGGGATCAAGTTTGTGAGTTATGTGGTTCTACTGAAAGTTTTCTAGATGAAGTAGTAATTGATGACCATGGTGGCAGAATGTGGATCTGCTCCGATACAGATTATTGTCATCAGCGACAAGGGAAAGGAATAAATTAGTATGGCACTTCCTATATTACAAGTACAACAAGTCAGTAAATTCTACGGGTTGATTCCGGGGTGCGATCGCATTTCTTTTGACCTGTACCGGGGACAGGTTCTGGGTATTGTGGGCGAATCAGGTTCAGGTAAGTCTACTTTACTGGGGGCGATCGCTCATCAGACTGCCATCGACACAGGTAGCGTTATTTACAGAAACATTCAAGGTAAACATTTAGAAATTACTCAAATGCCCGAACATCAGCGCCGTTGGTTAATGCGGACTGAGTGGGGCTTTGTCCAGCAAAATCCCCGTGATGGCTTACGGATGCAAGTAAGCGCCGGGGCGAATATTGGTGAACGATTACTAGATATTGGCATCCGTCACTATGGACAGATCCGGGAAGAAGCGGCTCACTGGTTACAACAAGTGGAGATTGACCCATCCCGCCTGGATGATTTGCCAAATACCTTCTCCGGTGGTATGCAACAAAGATTACAACTGGCGCGGGTGTTAGTGACCCGACCCCAACTGATATTAATGGATGAACCCACAGGGGGGCTGGATGTGTCAGTACAAGCCCGGTTATTAGACTTATTGCGATCGCTGGTGAGAAACTTTAATTTAAGTGTAATTTTAGTCACACACGATATTGGCGTAGTCAGACTCTTAGCACATCGCTTATTAGTCATGCAACAAGGAAAAGTAGTGGAATCAGGTTTAACTGACCAAGTATTAGACGACCCCCAACATCCCTACACACAACAGTTAGTTAGCGCCGCCCTCACACCATAAGCACTCTCATGTCAGAAATCCATCAACCCACCGACCCCCTACTCAAAGTTGAAAATTTACGCAAAAGCTTTACCCTCCATCAACAAGGAGGAGTCAGTTTACCAGTCCTACAAAAAGTATCACTCACAGTCAACAGGCGCGAATGTGTCGCCCTCTCCGGTCCATCAGGCTCCGGTAAATCTACATTAATTCGTTGTATATATGGTAACTATCGTGCTGATAGTGGTTCAGTTTGGGTCAACCATGAAAAACATTGGGTTGATTTGTGTCAACTACAGCCCCATGAACTTTTAGCGGTGCGGCGACAGACTATTGGATATGTCAGCCAGTTCTTACGAGTTATACCCAGAGTCCCGGCGGTGGAAGTAGCTGCAGAACTGTTGTTGGACCTAGGAGAAGAACGAAAAGTTGCTTTAGCTAAAGTTCAAGAATTGTTTCATCGGCTACATCTACCAGAGCGCTTGTGGCATCTTTCCCCTACCACATTTTCCGGGGGAGAAAAGCAACGAGTCAATATAGCCCGCGCCTTGGCGGTGAATTTTCCAATTTTACTACTGGATGAACCGACCTCAGCCTTAGATGCAAGCAATCGCCAAATAGTCATGGAACTTCTGGAAGAACGCAAAGCTATGGGCTGCGCTTTAATTGGCATTTTTCACGATCAAGAACTGCAATCTACTTGCAACAGAGTTTGTGCTGTCTCAACTGTGTAACCGGGAGTTAACCTTGAATGAATGAGCAAATATACACCAACTATCGCCTACAACTTCCAGACCAAGAAATTCTGGGTACTCTCTTAGTCAGAGATGGCAAAATTGCCGATATTCAACCGGGAGTAATGACTTGTGGCCAGAATGGCCAGGGAGATTATCTGCTCCCGGGATTGATTGAACTACATACCGACAACCTAGAACGCTGTATGTCCCCCCGTCCGGGAATTCGTTGGCCTTTGGAAGCTGCAGCGGTTTACCACGACCGGGATTTAGCAAGTGCAGGAGTCACAACTGTATGTGATGCGATCGCCATCGGCGATGTCAATGCTGCTTCTCCCCGCTTAACTAACTTTGGTCCGATGATTGATGTTATTTCTCAGGGACAAGCAGCAGGGCGGTTCTCTGTGGAACATCGCATACACCTGCGCTGTGAAATAGCTTATGAAAAGGTTTATCAAATTACCGAACAATACATCGATAATTCCTTATTGTCGATGATTTCCCTGATGGATCATACCCCTGGTCAACGACAATTTGTCAGGATAGATAAGTTTAAAGAATATTACATGGGTAAACATGGCGTAACAGCCACAGAAATTGAAGACTTCATCATCATGCGCCAGGAACAACAAAAAATTCATGCACACAAAAACCGTCAAGCTTTAGTCAAACTAGCCCACACCAAAGGTATTTCCCTAGCCAGCCATGATGATGCTACTGTAGATCATGTCCAGGAAGCAGTAGAAGCTAGAGTAGTTTTAGCAGAGTTTCCCACCACGGTAGAAGCCGCACAAGCAGCACATAAGGCAGGGTTACAAGTTTTAATGGGTGCGCCTAATTTGGTTTTGGGTGGTTCCCACTCTGGTAATGTTTCGGCTATGGAATTGGTTTTGTCCGATTTAGTAGATGTGATTTCTTCTGATTACGTTCCTCAGAGTTTGTTGCAATCTTTGTTTATCATCGCCCGCAAAACTGGTAAACCTATTTATGAAGCTATGGGATTATTTACCAGTAATCCAGCCCAAGCTATTGATTTATTTGACAATCGGGGCAGCTTAGAAATAGGTAAACGGGCTGATTTAATCACTGTACATGATGATGGGATTGTGCCACGTTTAATGTCAACTATTTGCGCGGGTCGTCGTATTAGTTAATCTATGAAATTTGGCATTGCTCTTGTACCCTGCCCTAAAACTATCGCCTTAATCATAGAATTACAGCAGAAAATCATCCCTATTTGCCCACTTGAACCTATTTTAGGAAGTCAGCAAAATCTGCCGCATCTTACACTTTTACAAGGAAGATTTCATAATTCTTTGAATTGGGTTGATTTAATTTATAGTCTGCGCGATTACTGGTTACGGCAAAAATATGGGCAGGATTTTCAAGTCACTCAACTAGAATTTAAATCACCTGCATGGTACTTTTTGATTCTGAATCAACATGACATATTTGTTGATTTACACAATTTTGTCTTTGCAGGTATTAAACATCATATTTATGTGACAGATGCAGATTTAAACAAGGATATTTCTGCCTATAGCGAATTAGAAAAAATCAATTATCTCCAATATGGATACCGATATATTGGCAGTGCTTTTCATCCCCATTTGACTTTAGGTAGAAGTACAAATACTAACCCAGACAATGGTCGATATCTAGTAGAATTATTTGCCGCCCAACATATAATCAAATTTGAGCGCATAACTATTTATGAAATGGGCGATTATGGCAGTCACGCTGCTACTTTATATTCTGTAAATATCGCTGACTAGTACAAAAGTCAAGACTGATAGAAGTTCTTGATCCATCCAGAGTAACTTTTAAAACATTCTATAAATTAGGTAAGGGATCTGCTTGCATCGCCTATGATATCCAGAATAACCGTTTCATGTAATAAAAGTCTATATAGATGAAAAAATCATCATCCCCACTCAATGTCATTTGGCTGTTTCTGATTGTTTCCGCCACAGTAGTAGCAGCTTATAAGGGCAAAATGGCTGCTTTAACGGAAGCCTCCTTCACCGCAGCTGAAAGTGCCGTCACCCTAGCCATTGGACTAATTGGAGCCATGGCCCTGTGGTTAGGAATTATGAAAGTTGCCGAAAGCGCAGGAATGATGCGATTTATAGCCCGTCTGATTCGTCCGGTCATGAGCCGACTGTTTCCCGAAATTCCCGCCAACCACCCCGCTATGTCTGCAATGGTGATGAATATGGCTGCTAATGCCCTGGGACTAGGTAACGCCGCCACCCCCATGGGTTTAAAAGCCATGGCCGAACTAAATAAACTCAATCCTAGTCCCGGAACGGCTACACCTGCGATGTGTTTGTTTTTAGCCATTAATACTTCCTCGGTGACACTGTTACCCCTGGGTGTAATTACTGTCCGTGCTAGTGCAGGGGCTACCAATCCCGCCGCCATTCTGCTGCCGTCCATTATTGCTACTATTATTTCTACAGCAGTGGCTATTATTGCTAGTAAAATTTTAGCCAGGCGCTCTCTGCTGACTTCTGTAGAATCTCCATTAGAAGTTACAGAGGACCAGGGGGAAACTACATTAGATGAAACTGCCAAAACCGAATTAATTCCTCCGGGGTTGATAGGTAATATTGTTTTCGGTGGGCTAATTGTAGCGTTTTTGGCGGTTGTATTTTATCGCCTGTCTGTACGGGGATTACCTTATATATTTACTATGGGTTTTCTCAGTAACCTTTCTAACTGGCTCATACCTATTTTAATTTGCCTGTTTCTTTTATTTGGTTATTTCCGTGGTGTCAAGGTTTACGAAGTTCTCACCGAAGGGGCAAAAGAAGGGTTTGAAATTGCTATTCGGGTGCGATTCGTTCTCTCGATCGGGAGTATTAATGCTCAGGGATGAGAGGTAAGACTGGTGAAAACCAGATTCTTATAACTATGTGTTCATGTAGGTGAAAATCCTACCCCCTAGGTGCAAGGGTGACAGCATC
>NZ_JANQDG010000156.1:0-51609 GCF_029891665.1 Anabaenopsis sp. FSS-46
CTAATCAGACGCGAGCTCATCTTCAGGCAGCTAGCCTTTCACCTCTCGGCATATCCGGTATTAGCCACCGTTTCCAGTGGTTGTCCCCGACCTGAAGCTAGATTCTCACGCGTTACTCACCCGTCCGCCACTATCTCCGAAAAGACCGTTCGACTTGCATGTGTTAAGCATACCGCCAGCGTTCATCCTGAGCCAGGATCAAACTCTCCGTTTTGTTTTCCTTAGAGTTTGGTCTCCGAATAACTTCTTATTGCGGATTCCTGTTATAATTTTTGATTAACCTTGGGTTTCTCTACCCAAACTAAATCTTCTTGACGAGGATTGGTTATTCTTTAACTTTCAAAGTATTTTGTTTTCTCGGTTCAGGTGTTTTCGGCTCTCGCCTTGGCACTTATTTAATATATCTATTCTATTTGCTTTCGTCAAGGGGTTTGACAAACTTTTTTTTTAGGTCACATACTCCGGCTTCTTTCCCTTGCTCCGAGGGCTTTTTGCCCGTTCTGTGTGAATCTCAAATCTCAACACCTGGTTTTTTGTGGCCTCTTTCCCTGGGGCTTTACCTGAGTTATTCCTATTTTCAGTCCTCAATGCCAGATATTGTATATATAGCAATCCTAAATGATTCATGAACAATTTCTGTTCCGGTGTTCCGGTGTTCCGGTGTTCCGGTGTTCCCTTTCCTCACTGATAATTTCTCAAGTCAAATAGGATGACTATATATATGACTGACAATCAAAATCAGGTTTAAATCCATGAATAACTATGACTGGATTGTGGTCGGGGGGGGAATTACGGGGGCGGCGATCGCCTACGAACTGCGTAAAATAGGCTGGAGCGTGCTTTTGTTAGAGCAACACCAAACAGCCCAGAATGCCACTCGCTATAGTTATGGTGGGTTGGCTTATTGGTCTGGGACTACACCCCTAACGCGCCAACTATGTCAAGAGTCCATCGCCGTCTACCAGAATTTGAACCAGGAATTAGAAGCTCAAACCGAGTTGCGGGAAATAGATTTATTACTAACCATCGCCGCCGATCAAGACCCAAAAGCAACCGCTGCATCCTATAGTCATGTTGCTATTCCCCCTCAGTTACTCGATATCAAACAGGCTTGCGAGTTAGAACCAGTACTTAACCCACACTCCATCGCTGGTGCTCTAACTGTGAAACATGGTCACATTAACCCCCACAAAACAACCCAAGCTTATATTCAAGCCTTCCTCCGTGCTGGGGGTGAAATGGAAATTGCCCAGGTGATTGATTTCCAGACCGTCTCATCTGCTGACACCGGAATTAAGTTGACAGGTGTTCGCACAACCATTGAAACTTACCACTGTGACAACGTGGTAATTTGTGCCGGGGGCTTCACCCGACAACTGCTAAAATTAGCAGGTATCCCCATCAAGCTGTATTTTACCCATGCAGAAGTAATTCAAACACCACCTGTTGACTTGAAATTAAACACCTTAGTAATGCCCGCAAATTTACAAAGGTTTGACTTAGAAGCAGAATCTAGTAAAATAGAAGCATTGTGGCAAGACACAACCAAAGAACCAGTGCCGCCAATTTTAGATGTAGGTGCAATTCAATTTCAAGATGGTAGTTTGCGCCTGGGTCAAATTAGCCGATCCCTCACAGACCCTTTTGCCCAAATAAATGCACAGGAAAGCGAAAACTGGCTAAGAACCAGTATTCAGCAAGTACTACCTCCATTAGCCAACTTACCAGGAACTTGGCATCATTGCTTAGTGGCTTTTAGTGGCGATCGCCTACCCTTAGTTGGTGCTATTCCAGGATTTGAGGGTATTCATGTTTTTTCTGGTTTTAGTAACCCATTGGTAATTATACCGCCTTTAGCGCGGCGCTTTGCCGATTTTGTGGCTGGTAAAAAAGATAAAATTATTACTCAGTTGTCCCCTGGGCGTTAGGAATGCTGGGTTAGTGGCTCTTCTACAAGGGACAGAACCGAACCCGTAATCCATCTTGGGGACGATTGGTAGGAATTCTCACCACATCCAAACTTTGATTAGGTAATATTTCCCAATCATAGCTACGCAGAAGATGAGAAGCAACTATTTTCATTTCCATTTTGGCAAAGGCGATGCCAATACAAACCCGTGGACCACCACCGAAACCAATTAAACTATAAGGATATTGTTTGTGTTCTTGGCGTTGGGGACTAAAGCGGTCTGGGTCAAACCGTTCTGGGTTGGGGTAAATTGCTTCGAGGTGATGAGTTGCAAATATAGAATATAAAGCTTGCCAACCTGCAGGAACATGAAATCCATTAAACTCATAATCCTTGACAACACGACGAAAGCCACCACCAACTGGCGGATGAACTCTTTCAACCTCCGATAAAATCTGATCTAAATATGGCATTTTCCCAAGTTCTTCTAAATTCAAAGCACCTTTACTTAAAAGTTGGAATTGTTCTTCTCTGGCGCGTTGTAATATTTCTGGATGACGAGCTAATTCTACACATAACCAAGTTAGCATTGAGGTGGTAGTTTCATGTCCGGCAAACAGTAGCAGTACTGCTTGGGCAATAAGTTCTGTTTCACTTAAACTATTACCATCCTCATCTTTTGAGTGAACTAACAAACTAATAGCGTCTTTGCCAGGATGTTGCTGACGTGCTTTAACAACTTGCGCCAAATGCTGTAGAATTTGATCGCGGGCTGCTACAGCTTTTCCCAATTTAGTAAATGGTAAAATGAGTGGATTAATGGCAAATAAACCATTGGTTAGTTCTGTAAATAAATGACTGAATCGACTATTTTGGGAAACAGAATCAGTACCTAATAATAGCTGGCTAGCAATATCAAAGGTCAGCTTTTTAAATTCTGTAAACCAGGTAAATTCCCCTTGATTTTCCCATTTTTTCAAATAATTATATGTTATACTCTCCATAGTACTCACATAATTAGTGAGGGCTACACCATGTAGCGCTGGCATCATGAGGCGACGATTTCTTTGGTGTTCTTCTCCATCTTGGAGAAAAAGTGATTCACCTAACAAGGTCTTGAAATTATCAGGCCAGCCTTCACGCCAGGAAAAATATTCCCTGTGACTCGATAAGAGAAACTCAATTGCTTCTGGCCCTACCATCACCACAGTCGGTTTACCCAAAAGATGAGTTTTAAATATAGACCCATGTTTGCGGTAGCGCTGGGTGACAAAATTGGCGGGGTCAAGAATGAAGGAAAATGTCTCGCCTATGACCGGTAAACCAAAACTTCCGGGAGGATTTACAGTGTCTTTCATTATCTAGTTTAGTCAACAAATATGGGCAGAATGCACAGAACAGTTATTAGATGAGAAAACAATCTGAATTGTTTTCTCATCTGACTGTAACTAATCACTAATCATGAAACAAATCTAAATCCGTCACTGCGCCTACACTGCTAGAAGATACCAACTTGGCATATTTAGCCAGTACACCTTTAGTATAACGGGGGGGTAAGGGTTGCCAGTTAGCACGTCGCCGGGCTAGTTCTTCATCTGGTACGTTTAACTGCAATAGGCGTTGGGAAGCATCAATAGTGATACTATCACCTTCTTCCACAAGAGCGATCGCACCACCAACCGCAGCCTCTGGCGCTACATGGCCAACTACCATCCCGTAAGTACCACCAGAAAAACGCCCATCAGTAATTAAACCCACAGAATCACCCAATCCAGCACCAATAATCGCGGATGTAGGAGCCAACATTTCTCGCATACCAGGGCCACCCTTAGGACCTTCGTAACGAATCACCAGAACATCACCCGCCTGAATCTTTCCGGCGAGGATGGCATCTAAACAGGATTCCTCTGACTCAAATACCCGTGCTGGACCGGTAATGATGGGCTTTTTGACTCCGGTAATTTTAGCTACAGACCCTTCTGTAGCCAGATTACCTTTGAGGATGGCTAAATGTCCTTGAGCATACATAGGATTATCCCAAGGACGGATCACATCCTGGTCACTGCGTGGTTCTGCTGGAATATCTGCCAATAATTCGGCGACGGTTTTACCTGTGATAGTTAAGCAGTCACCGTGGAGTAAGTCATGCACTAGTAACATTTTCATGACTTGAGGAATTCCACCAGCTTTGTGTAGGTCTGTGGCTACATATCTACCACTAGGTTTTAAATCACAGATAACAGGGACACGTCCACGGATAGTTTCAAAGTCATCTAGAGTTAGTTCTACACCAGCTGCGCGAGCGATCGCTAAAAAGTGCAAAACCGCATTTGTGGAACCACCCACCGCCATAATTACTGAAATGGCGTTTTCTATAGATTTACGGGTGATAATTTGCCGGGGTAATATTTGCTTACGTATAGCCTCCACGAGAGCAAAAGCTGATCTTTCGGTACTGTCGGCTTTTTCGGCGTCTTCGGCTGCCATTGTGGAAGAATAAGGTAAGCTCATACCCATAGCTTCAAAGGCCGAGGACATAGTATTAGCTGTAAACATCCCACCGCAGGAACCAGCACCGGGACAGGCCTGACGTTCTACTGCTAACAGTTCATCATCATCAATTTTACCGGCGCTGTATTCCCCTACTGCTTCAAAGGAACTGACAACGGTTAAATCTTTACCATTGTAGTGACCAGGTTTAATTGTGCCACCGTAAACAAAAATAGCAGGAATATTCATGCGGGCCATGGCTAGCATAGCCCCAGGCATATTTTTATCACAACCACCAATAGCTAAGACACCATCCATACTTTGCCCAGTACAGGCGGTTTCAATGGAGTCAGCGATAACTTCCCGGGATACCAGAGAATATTTCATCCCCTCAGTTCCCATAGAGATCCCATCGCTAATGGTAATTGTACCGAAGATTTGGGGCATAGCGCCGGCGTTTTTTACGCCAATTTCTGCCCTTTGCGCCAGTTTATTAATTCCCATATTGCAGGGAGTGATGGTACTGTAGCCATTAGCGATCCCCACAATGGCTTTATTAAAATCTTCATCTTGAAAACCAACCGCACGTAGCATAGCGCGATTAGGCGATCGCTGCACCCCTTGAGTGACAACTTGGCTTCTTAAATTATCTGACATATTTTTCCTTCCGTGCCATTATCGCTGGTATTGCGATTGTATTACCTAATTTTCCCATGTATACATAGCATATTTGATAAATGTTTAGCAGTTATTTTGCCCAAACGGCTTCAAAAAAGTCTAACTCGCAAAACATGGCGTAACGGTAAGTCGGATAGAGTGAAGTATTACCAGCAGCATATTTTTCTACCAAACTTTCTAATTGTTGTGTCAGTGCTTCAAATTCAGCATTACTATAAGTTGAAATCCAATCAGCGTATTGATGATCAGGAATACCATTAGCTCCTAACTGTTGTCCCAAAAAACTATAAAGACGCATACAAGGTGACATAGCTGCAGCTATCACACCTATATCAGTACTCCAGGCTGTAGCTAGTAAAAAATCAGTATAGCGACGAGTAGCATTTCCAGGTTGTGTCGTACTTAAATCTACTCCCCACTTAGTAGCATAGCTCTTATGTAGCTTGAGTTCTGCCAAAACTCCATCAGCTAAAGCATGAAATGTGGTAAAGTCTTCCCATTCCTCGGCTCTGACCGCGGCTATACTGTAGGCACGGGCAAAAGCTTTTAAGAAAAAAGCATCTTGTCCAACATAACCAGCAAATTTGGCTTTTTCCAGAGTACCATTGGCGATACCTTCGATAAAAGGATGATTTAGACAAGCTTGTGCTAAATCTTGATTTGCTTCCCATAATTGAGCAGATACATTCATTGGTGATTGATACGTTGTCTATATTACTAAGTTTTAATATTTTCTACCAAAATTACAGGTATGTGACTGGTTTCTAATACTGTTTGTGATACTGAGCCAATAATAACTTTTTCCCATGGTTGATGTCCTCGTTTTCCCATGATAATTGCAGTAGTATTATACTCTTGGGCAATGCGAATAATTTCCTCTGGAACTGTTCCCGTCACATTTATAAACTTATGTCTGATATCCAATAATAATTGTTTAGTTTTTACCTCTAGTTCTATGATTTCTTGTTGATTGGGGAGATTAACTATATGCAGAACGATGACTTCACCGTTAGTCCTTCGTGCTAAATCTGCTACTTTGCTTAAAACTGCTGTAGCTAAACTTGATGTATCAACGGCTGCTAATAGTAAGGTTGGTGTGGCAATTGTCACTTTTGTGGGATCAACTTCTCCCCTTTGTAATAACTTAGGTGCAAAGGTCATGGTTGCCCAAGCGCCTAAAGGTGCTGTCACTAAAATTGATAAGGCTGCGATCGCTAAAATTATCTCACCTCCTGAAACCCCTTGAGTTAGGGGAATTGCCCCAATGGCTGCTTGTACTGTGGCTTTGGGTGAGTTTGCAGGTAATAAAAACAGTCGTTCCCGCCAATTCCAATCACTACCCAGTGTGGAAAGATACCAGCCTAACGACCGACCGAGAAGTAAACCAATAATTAAAATTAATATCCCAGGGAGAAGAATTTTTTCTAATACTTGGAGTTGAATAGTTGCACCCAATAAAACAAACAGAAAAATTTCCGCTACTATCCATAAGCTGTCAAAACCACCCCGTAAGTTTCTAGCCAAGGGTGCATCCAGTTCTATTAAAAAGAAACCCATACTCATGGCTGCTAAATAACCAGAAAAGTAAGGTAATACCTCAGCAGCAATTACTAGAAATAAGGCAATACTGGCAGTAATCATCGTATCTTGAACGGCGTTTTGAGTCCAATTCTGCTTGACTAACACCACAACTAATAACCGCGCTGCTAAATAACCGAATAGTATTCCCAGTAATATTTGCATGATCATTTGCAGTGGAAGCAGTTGCAGGGGAGTGAGGGTAAAGCCCCCAGGAAGAACCTCGATTACGCCCCCCTCGCCCAAGAAACTCAGCAATAGACTAAAAACTAGCAATAATAGCACATCAGATAAAGCACTACCAGTTAAAATCGCATCGGGTATGCCTTTAGTAACGCCCCGTCCTAAACTTTTTAGCCTCAGCATTCCCGGAACGATGACAGCTGGAGATTCTGCACCAATGATACAACCCAAGAGTAACCCAGTGAGAAAGTCGAAGTTAAAGATTACCATAGCAGCAAGAGCAATGGCGATCGCCTCAGTTGTAGCTGGTAGAAAACCTAACCGCAGCGCCACTGTTCCCTGTTGAGCTAATTTGTCGCGGTCTAACCCCAGTCCTGCTTTCATCAAGATAATCATCACTGCTAAAGTTCTGAAAACAGGAGCAGCATTCAGCATCTCTGGACTAATAACATTTAGCACTTGGCGGCTGAGAATTATCCCCACTAACATCATCCCAATTAAAGGGGGCGCACCCAAACGCCGGGCCAGTTGACCGACAAAAAAGCCCATGATCAAAATCCACAATACATTGGCTAAAATTGCCATGACTTCTTAAGGTGCAAGTAGACATTAAGTTAAAATCAAGCCATCGCTTCCGGCAAAAAGTCGGAATAGTAGGAGGTCTAGGCCTTATAAAACGCAGTTTAAGCTAGACCTATCGCCATAATTACTTAAGTTTATCATTTATATTTATTAGCTATTTTATATTTTAAAACCAATGAACAGAATCACGTGATTTTTAACCACATAGAACCCAAACAATATGTATTCTTAACAAGATGGTGGTGAATATTATTCTGCACTTATGCACTTATTAAATTAAGTAAGGATAAGCAAAGGATATCTTACCCCTGTGTTCGGTAAAACCTTACTTACTTGAGGGGTTTTCAGCATCAAAATCTCATTTGAGCTAGATACAATTAAAGTGCGACCTAAGTCATGCTGTGGTCTAAAAGAAACTCATGTACCATGAGCGGGAGAGCAGAATTATGAACAATCAATTAAAAACCGTTGCTTTGCTGGCTGTTCTGAGTGGTTTATTGATTGCCATTAGCTACTGGATAATTGGCGGTACTGGCGGCTTAATGATCGGAATTGGGTTAGCAGCAGCAACAAACCTGTTTTCCTGGTATCAATCAGACCAGATTGCTCTGCGAGTCTACCGCGCCCAGCCCGTAACTGAGGCTCAAGCACCGGGACTTTATGGTATGGTACGGAAATTGAGCGATCGCGCCAACATTCCCATGCCGGGAATTTACGTTGTTCCTAGCCCAACTCCCAACGCTTTCGCCACCGGAAGAGATCCAGAACACGCCGCCGTGGCTGTGACCGAAGGTATTTTGAATATGTTACCAGATGACGAACTTGAAGGTGTGATTGCTCACGAATTGACTCATATTGTTAACCGTGACACCCTCACACAAGCAGTTGCAGCCACAATTGCCGGGGCCATATCGTTTCTGGCACAAATGTTGAGTTATAGTTTATGGTTTGGTGGTGCTGGTTCACGAGACAATAACAGAGGTGGAAATCCTTTAGGTATTTTGTTAACGGTATTACTTGCCCCCATAGCGGCTACAATCATACAGCTAGCAATTTCGCGTACACGAGAGTTTTCTGCCGATGCAGGTGCAGCCAGATTGACTCGTAATCCCCGCGCTTTAGCTCGGGCGCTACAAAGGTTAGAATCTATAGCCAGACAGTTACCTTTAAATGCTAACCCCTCTTTTGAGCCGTTATTAATTATTAATCCAATTTCCGGTCAGTTTCTGGGTAACTTATTCTCTAGTCACCCTGCTACAGAAGCACGAGTTGAAGAATTGCTCAGATTAGAGCAGCAACTACTCAAAACACCTTAAACTCAAGATATTCTAGACTATTTGGAGAGTTGCCTCTCCAAATAATTTATGTTAACTTAACCGAAAATTTAACGATAAAAAATAATCTGCCTCCGGAAAAGTACACTCTTCTAGGAAAATGAGAATGTTAAGGCAATTAAATTGAGGACATTCAATAATTAACTATAGTCAAGATTGAAATATTTAGACAGTACTATGGCAATTATAGTCTCAGAGTCTCAGGTGAATATGATGAACAAAGGTTTGCTGAAATTCCTCACCCAGCCATTGTTAGGTGTGGCTTTATTAACCACTGTCAATGTTGCTGCGCCGAGTGCGAGCCTAGCTCAGGGACAAATAGTATCACAAACAACACAACCAATCTTTCCTTCGGTACAATCAGGAACAGCGGATAAAGAACGAATAATTCCCACGGCACAGCAAGTATCACCATCTATACCAATAGACACCAATTATACTCTAGGCGGCGGCGATCTAATTCGCGTCAACGTATTTGAAGTACCAGAATATACTGGCGAATATCAAGTACCACCCGGAGGTTCAATCAACCTACCTTTAATTGGCAGTGTACCTGTTCTCGGTCTAACAACCGAACAGGCTGCTGATGAAATAGCACGGAGGTATTCTCGCTTTCTCAAGCGTCCCCTCATTTCAGTTAATCTCTTATCACCTCGTCCAATCAACATTTTGGTCGCCGGAGAAGTGACAAGGCCAGGAGCTTATACCCTGAATTTACAAGGAGGCGCTGGCAATAATCCCGGTGTACAATACCCCACTGTCTTAGCTGCACTGACCACAGCTCAGGGTGTAACCTTGGCAGCAGATGTTACTCAAGTGCAATTAATACGTAAAAGAGGACGTTCTTCTGAGCAAGTTGTCAACCTAAATTTACAGCAACTAATCCAGACAGGTCGGATAGATCAGGACATTACTCTCAGGGATGGCGATACTATTGTTGTGCCAACTGCAACCAATTTTAACATCGCAGAAGCACGTAATCTGTTTGCAGCGAACTTTGCCGCCAGCCCTACTACACCAAGGACTGTAGCCATCATTGGTGCTGTCAATCGTCCCGGTTCATATGTAGTTGGATCAGGTGCAGAAGGAGACGGTGCAGTACCTACTGTGATGAGAGCGCTGCAATTGGCCGGGGGAATTACATCAGAAGCTGATGTTCGTAATCTTAAGCTGCGGCGACCGACAAGGACAGGCTCAGAACAAAATATAGATATCGACCTCTGGAAATTATTGCGGAGTGGTGATGTTAATCAGGACATTATTGTCCAGGACGGAGATACAATTTTTATTCCTACTGCCACTGAGATAAACGCTGCAGAAGCTACTCAATTGGCTACCAGTACTTTATCTCCCGCAACAATTCAAGTTGGTGTGGTCGGGGAAGTGAAAAGACCCGGAGCAGTAGAGATTCAGCCTAATAGCTCCTTGAATCAGGCCTTGTTGGCTGCAGGTGGATTTAATGATGCTAGAGCTAGAACCAATACGGTAGATTTAGTTCGCCTTAATCCTAATGGTTCTGTGACTAAGCGGGAAGTCAACGTTGATTTGTCTGCGGGAATTAATGAGGAAACTAATCCCATACTCCGCAATAATGATGTTGTCATCGTCAACCGTTCTGGTTTGGCTCGAACTGGGGACAGTGTTGGTGCGGTAATCAATCCTTTAGGTGGTTTGTTGGGAATCTTCAGGGCTATATTCGGTTTGTTTTAAGCCAATTGGGTGGTGTTCCCCAGGGCTTTATGTCCTGGGGCGCAACTTTAACCCGATATTAGTAGTCAACTAGTTGAACTACTTTTTGAATGGGATTATCTTATGTCCTCGTGGTTCAGGAAACATCCACCTCCAATATCCTTCCTTAATGGGTTACTATGCAGTTTCACTCTCGCTCTGGGTTGGGGTGTGAGTATTCCCTTGGCCACAGCCGCAGAAACCGTTACTATCCGTTTAGGTGTCTTTCAACAGTCACTAGCGATCGCAGACTTAGAGAAATTTGCTAAATCTGGGAAACTACCAGAACACTTACAGCTATATAGCTTTGTGTTAACGCCAGAAGTAGGTAAATTACTGGAGAGAAGGTTGGAATTAGATCCAGCTTTTGCAGATAAATTTGTTGAGGAGCTATTGCGATCGCCACAAGGTAGACAGTTAATTACTTCTTTGAGAACAGCAATACCAGATAGCACCATAGAAACAATTCAATCAGCCCTCTATCTGTCTGTACGTCAAGTCAACGGTTTGAGTGCAATTGGTTTTTTGCGAGCCTATCCACAAAAAAATATTACTGTTGATGCAACTTCAGCACTGCAAATTGCATTAGAACTAAACGCTAACAAATTACAAAGTCAAGTCCTAGGGCTTTTCTTAGAACGACAATTATTAGTAAAAAATCATCCGCTTTTTCAACCAACCTTTGACCCCGCTAGTAAAGGAAAAAATGCAGTTGAGCAGCAAACCCTGACCCTACAAGACAGAGAACGAAATCGCAGCATTCCTGTAGACATTTATTCGAGTCAAAGTTACACCGCAGCGCCACTGGTTGTCATTTCCCACGGATTTGGAGCCAACCGTCAATTCTTGAGCTATTTAGCACATCATCTAGCTTCTCATGGAATTACCGTTGCGGCAATTGAGCATCCTGGTAGTAACTCTGTAGCCATCAGTCGGCCTGAAAATTACATGAATTTGGCTCAACTACTACCAGCTACTGAATTTATTGAGCGCCCCAAAGATGTCAGCTTTTTGCTCAACGAATTAGAAAAACTTAATACTCAATCGGGACAACTTCAAGGAAAACTGAATACAAACCAAGTAACTGTCATTGGTCACTCTTTAGGGGGGTACACTGCTTTAGCCTTAGTTGGTGGAGAAGTCAACCTCAAAGAATTACAACAGTTCTGCACAACTTCTCTTTCCTTTGGCGAATCACCGGGTGATTGGTTACAGTGTGCAGCAGCTAGTTTAAAAGAGAATAAACTAGATTTACAAGATCGGCGAGTTCAAAGCGCGATCGCACTCAATCCCCTGGTTGGTAGACTCTTCGGTACAAACGGCCTGACTAAAATTGCCAACCCTGTATTAATCTTAGCGGGAACTGAAGATGTACTTACCCCGGCCTTAACCCATCAAATCATACCCTTTAACCAACTCCAGGGTTCTAAGTACCTGTTAACAGCCATTGGTGGTACTCACTTGAGTATTCATGACCCCGCATATCCCATGAGTGGGGCCACTGCGATCGTGAGAGAAAAGCGAGGGGAAGAAACCCACTCATTACGTCAGTTGATTCGCGGTGTCACCTTAGCATTTATCAAACAACACACACCACAAGCCCAAATTTACCAACCATTTCTCACACCAGCTTACGCCCAATCTCTTTCCACAGTAGCACTCCCCCTCCGTTTGAATTCTGATTTACCAGAAAATATCAAACCTTGGCTAAGTTCGCTCACCAAATAATCACCCTCACCCTATTAATGTCAATTAAATCACATAATTCCTGTTAATAAAATTACATACCCAACATGAAAACTCAAATGTCAGGCTAAGGTAGTACCATATCATTTACACTAAATTTACCCAAAGGCTGAATAGGAGAACATATGGAGCCAATTATTGCCATAGTCTTAGCGCTCATAGCCTATGCTTTAGGATCTGCAAAATTGATTAATCAAGGTAACGAAGCCCTAGTAGAACGCTTGGGGCGATATCACCGCAAGCTTGGGTCTGGACTCAATTTTATTGTTCCTTTGGTAGATCAGATTGTGATGGAGGATACCATACGGGAGCAGTTTATAGACATCAAACCTCAAAATGTGATCACCAGAGATAACATTTACCTAGAAGTTGATGCTGTCCTGTTTTGGCGCATTAGAGATATAGTGAAAAGTTTCTACGAAATCGATGATCTTCAAGGGTCTCTCAGACAACTGGCGACAACTACACTCCGGGAGATCATCGCCCAAAACACTGTGGAAGAAACCAATGTCTCCCGTGCAGAAATGGACACAGCCATTTTAAATCAGTTAAATCAAACAACACAAAATTGGGGAGTCGAGATTCTGCGCTTGGATATTCAAAGCATTACACCGCCTGAAAGTGTGCGAAAGTCAATGGAAGAAGAGCGAGCAGCAGAAATTAAAAAACGGGCCCTGGCTTTTGAAGCCGAAGGGGAACGGGACGCTGCTATTAAGAGAGCCCAGGGAACTCAAACCTCAATGCAGATAATTTCTGAAGCTTTACGTTCTCATCCTGAAAGCCGGGAAATTCTTAGATATCTTGTTGCTCAAGATTATGTCGTGGCTAGCCAAAAACTTGGTGAGAGTAATAATGCTAAAATTGTCTTCATAGACCCCAGTAAAACTAATGAAGTCTATAACCAGTTGATTGCCGACTCCATAGCTCAAGAAGGTAGTAGCAATAACTCACCAACAAAGTAACAGCTAGGTGATGACAGCAGTTTGCATAAGGAGAAACCACAATTACCATTTTTATCGCCATAGTAAATCAGCTACCAGTGACACATCTCGCATTTCCTGAACATCGTGAACTCGCAAGATATCAGCACCATGAGAAATAGCTGCACAACAAGCTGCTGCTGTTCCCCAGACCCGTGCTTTGGGGTCTGGTTGGTTTAAGATGTGTCCAATAAAACTTTTCCGGGATGCTCCTACTAAAATAGGGGAATTTAGAGCTTTGAATGCACTCAGTCGGCGCAAAATTTCTAAGTTCTGCTCATGATTTTTAGCAAAACCAATCCCGGGATCAATGATGATTTTTTCGAGGTCAACCCCTGCTCTAGTTGCTGCTAGAATTTGTTTTGCTAAGAAACCAGAAATTTCTCCCATCAAATCCTCATAATCAGTCATTTGTTGCATTGTCTGGGGCGTTCCCCGGATGTGCATCAAGACAATCGGCACATCTAAACTAGCAACTGTAGGTAGCATCTCTAAATCAAATGTACCACCGGAAATATCATTAATTATATCCGCTCCAGCTTCTATAGAAGCCGTGGCTACATCTGCTCTAGTTGTATCTACAGAGATAGGCACACTAATTTCTGGTCGGATAGCCTCCAAGATGGGTAGTACCCGATCTAGTTCCTCTACAAGACTGACTTGCTCCGCTCCCGGTCGAGTTGACTGACCACCCACATCGATGATGTCAGCGCCAGCAGCTACCATGGCTCGTGCTTGTGCTAAAGCCCCAACCCTATGATTAAACAGACCACCATCGCTAAAGCTATCAGTGGTAACATTTAAAACACCCATCAAATAAGTTCGCTGTCCCCACACAAAACAGCGATCGCGAATTATTAACTGGCTGGACATATAGACATTTTCAGTTAAAAAACAAACATTAAGAATAAACTCAATACACGCATTCCCCGGACCGGCCAGGGAAAAAGCGTTATAGATAAAATTACTTGTAGTTGACAATGCGAGCAAAACTTGCGGGTTCCAAACTGGCTCCCCCCACAAGAGCGCCATCAATTTCCGGTTGAGCCATAATCTCATCAATATTATTCGGCTTCACTGAACCACCGTATTGAATCGAAACATGAGGATTACTCAACTGACTACGAATTAAACCAATGACCCGATTAGCTTCAGTGGATTCACAAGTATCACCAGTACCAATTGCCCAAATAGGCTCGTAAGCAATCACCAAATTATCCTGATCGACATCTATGAGGTCTTTATCTAGCTGGGCGGTAATTATTGATTCAGTTTCCCCAGCATCTCGTTGTTCTTTAGTTTCGCCTACACATAAAATCGGTGTCAGACCGTGCTTTTGAGCCGCTTTGAGGCGTAAATTGACCGTTGCATCTGTTTCTCCAAAGTATTGTCGTCTTTCGCTATGACCGACAATTACAAAACGTACACCAAGTTCCGTCAACATAGGTCCAGAAATTTCGCCCGTATAGGCTCCATTTTCTTCCCAGTGAACATTTTGCGCCCCCAACTGGATGAGGCTACCATGCAAACTCTTGGATAACAGGTTTAGGTTAGTGAAAGGAGGACACAATACCACTTCCCGCCCTTGGGGTATTTCCTCCAAGTGAGGTAGAAATCCCTGTAAAAAATCTTGGGTTTCTGCCTGGGTTTTGAACATTTTCCAGTTACCGGCTATAACTATTTTCCGCACAGGTGATTTAGTCAAGATTCTAACGCTAATAGATGCATTTTTCAGTTTAGGACGTTTTGTTAGTCATTGCTCATTGCTCATTAGTAATTGGGAAAAACTTCTCCTGCGCCCCCCTACTGGTTCACCCAATCTCCTGCTAAAAATAACTAGGATAAGAATATCGGGATAAAATCCCAAATCGCCAATTTAAAATTGATATGACTTCTACATTGCCTTTGCCTGAACCTCATCACAGCGACTCGCCTAACTGGGAGGCAGAACTTGATAGTGCCATTTTCAGTTTTGAGGATATTCAAAGGTCACTCAACTATAAACAAGCACAAACAGCACTGCGAAACTTAGTTACCAATCTTGACCTGACCCCCCAGGAAAAACGCGGTTTGGAAGTTGAACTGGCTGATTTGGAAAGTATGCTGGGTAAGTTGGACAGTATGGTAGTACAAATTGCTGCTTTTGGCATGGTGGGACGCGGTAAGTCCTCCCTACTCAATGCCTTAGTGGGACAAACCGTGTTTGAAACTGGACCTCTCCATGGAGTCACCCGTAATACCCAAAGAGTTGACTGGACTATTAGTGAAGAAAAAATCGGGGACAATGAACCTACTTTACGGGTAACTTTGTCTGGGGAAGGTCAATGTCAGGTGGAACTAATTGATACTCCTGGGTTAGATGAAGTAGATGGTGATACTCGTGCTGCATTAGCTGAACAGGTAGCAAAGCAAGCAGATTTAATTTTGTTTGTGATTGCCGGGGACATGACAAAAATAGAACATCAAGCCCTTTCTCAGTTGCGGGAAGCCGGTAAACCTATAATTCTGGTATTTAACAAGGTAGACCAATATCCCGAATCCGACCGCATGGCAATTTATCGCAAAATCCGAGATGAACGGGTCAGGGAGTTACTCACTCCCCTGGAAATTGTCATGACAGCAGCATCACCACTGGTGAGGACGGCGATTATTCGCCCTGATGGTAGTAGGGGGGTGCAGTTACGTAGCAGTACAGGCCGGGTTGAAGAACTGAAACTAAAAATTCTGGAGATTTTACAGCGTGAGGGTAAGGCTTTGGTGGCTCTCAATACTATGCTTTATGCGGATAATGTCAATGAGCAGTTGGTAGAGCGAAAACTAATGATTAGGGAGCAAAATGCTAATCAGTTGATTTGGAAGGCTGTGATGACTAAGGCAATAGCGATCGCTCTCAATCCGGTTACTGTTGTGGATATACTTAGTAGTATAGTAATTGATATTTCTTTGATTTTGGGTTTGTCTAAACTCTATGGCATCCCTATGAGCGAAAGTGGTGCTGTACAATTGCTCCAAAAAATTGCCCTGAGTATGGGCGGTATTGGTTTGAGTGAGTTACTCGCAAATTTAGGCTTAAGTGGCTTAAAAACTCTGCTGGGTATTTCTGCATCAGCTACCGCTGGCGCCACCTTTGCGCCTTACATTTCAGTAGCACTTACCCAAGCTGGGGTGGCTGGGGTTTCTTCCTATGGTATTGGACAAGTTACTAAGGTTTATTTAGCCAATGGCGCTACTTGGGGAGATGAAGGACCAAAAGCAGTTATTAGTCGGATTTTGGCCAACTTAGACCAGCAATCTATCCTCAACCGCATTAAGGAGGAATTACAACAAAAGGTGAAACTCAAACCTTAAATCAGCTATGTCTAGTTTTGCGATATTCTAAGTACAGCTACAGGATGAGAAATGTAGAATGTCCCGAGCTTTTGAACAATCTATTCAAATTAATGCCACAGCTTCAGTAGTGGAACGCTGCATTACTGATTTAACACTCATGCACCGTTGGCTCAATCCTGCTCTGTGTTGTGAACCTGTGGGGGCAGTTTGGAGTACTGATGTGGGTAGTCAAAGTCGCTTTATTATTCAAGTTCCCCTACTTAAGCCCAGCTTATACAGCGTTGTTGTGGAACGAGAACCAGGTTTAGTGGTTTGGGAATTTCAGGGATTCTTTCAAGGACGCGATCGCTGGGAATGTCAACCATTACCACAAGGAACACTTCTTGTCAACCGCTTTGAGTTCAATATTCCTAATCCTTTGGTCAGTTGGGGGTTCAATAACTTTGCCGCATCTTGGACTCAAAAAGATATGCAAGCCCAACTAAGTCGCCTCAAACAAGTAGCAGAGTCATTAGTGATTAGCTAATCCTTGTCCAACTCAGCCAGTAAGCTGCGAATTACCACCGCATCCTGAGCATGAGGAACCTTATCCAAATAAGTTTGCAAATCATCAGCAGCTTGGGCATATTCACCAAGTTGATAATAGAGCAAACCGCGATCGCGCACTTCTAAAATCATCCCAGGAAACAGGAACAAAATTCGTTCTATAGCCGCCAAGCTTTTTGCTAAATTTTGTTGTTTGAGGTAAATATATTTCAAATTAGTGAGCATCCGCATCAAAAATTGCCGATTACTTACCGGTTCTAAAAACTCAGGCTGTAAACTCACAGGTTGCTGAAACACTTGAGATAATCGTTTTTCACAATCTTCTACAAACATCACCTCACCGCCATTAAACGCATCCACAAAAATTTCCATATCTGGAATATCAGGGCGAATCAGAAAATGTCCTGGCATTCCCACACCTACCATAGGAAAATCAATCCTACGAGCAATTTCTAGATAAACCAACGCCAAAGTAATGGGGATCCCCAAACGACGGTCAATGACATCATTGAAAAAGCTGTTGCGGGGGTCATAGTACTCCTTTTGATTACCAGCAAATCCTAAATCAACGTAGAGATACTGATTAATAGTTTGGATAATTCGCAGAGGATATTGTGAAGCGGGTAAGCGTTCTTGAACTTCGCCAGCCATTATATCCAGGGTATTGAGGTATTCCGCAATATCCAGGTGAGGATATTCTTCCTGGGCTATATACAAAGCTGCCTTGGCTAAGTCAATAGCCTCCTCATGCTCCTGAATTTCCTGGTAAAAATATAATCTAGCTGACGAGAAAATCATAAGTAAATCCTGAGCATAATTAAATATGTACCCCTGAGTAACTCCAGTTTACACTCAGAGCAATAACTACCCACGGAAAATCCGAATTTTGTCTAGGTGTTCACAGGAGTTTAACAACCCCGCAGCATCATCTCCCCAATCCCAGAATTTTGCTAGAGTTAAGGCACCAGAGGTTTTTCAGTCAAATCTCTGATAACGCCAGCAGACGAGGCTATCTATGCTTACAAGTACACTACTTCTCTCCAACCAAATTCCCACACTACAATACTCCTCAACTCCAGAGCGATTCGATGACACCTGGGAAGCCCCTCTGGCGACCCTCCTAGGATTAGGACGCGCCGCCGGTGCTGACCTGATCGAATTCTTTTTAGAACGTCGTAACTACATTAGTTGTCTAGCAGAAGACGACGCTATTACCAGCATTTCACCCAGTTTAGTCACAGGTGCAGGAGTGAGGGTATTTCGCGGTACAGCCGACTGCTACGTTAGCACCAATGACCTATCCTTTGGGGGTTTAAAAGCAGCCTTAGAAAAAGGTCTTTCTATTCTGGGACTACAATTACCTATTCATAATGCTTTTATCCCAGAAATTAACCTAGAGTTACTCAGAGACTACGCCACCAAAAGAGGCAAAGATGGTTGGTTACCCCTGTGTAGTTCCATCCGAGAAATGGGAGAAGTACTTTTAGATGGTACTGCTCAACTGCAGCGAAAAGCTAGTCATGTACAATCTCGCCGGGCTTCCTATTTCCGAGATTGGCAAGAAGTCTTAGTTGCTGCTAGTGATGGCACATTTGCTCGTGACATTCGCCTCACGCAATCGGTGGGGTTTAACCTATTGTGCGCTGACGGTGCTAATCGCGCCTCCATTGGGGAACGCGCTGGTAACACCAGTGATGCTAATTTCTTGAGAACTTGGGATTATCAACAAGCAGCCGAACAAATAGCAGAATCTGCCGGTAAAATGCTCTATGCAGACTATGTAGATTCAGGTACTTACCCCATTATCATGGCGAATCACTTCGGTGGGGTAATTTTCCACGAAGCCTGTGGACATCTGCTAGAAACTACCCAAATTGAACGCAAAACAACCCCATTCGCCGACAAAAAAGGTGAAAAAATTGCCCACGAAAGTCTCACAGCTTGGGACGAGGGACGGGCAGAAAATGCCTTTGGTACCATTGACATGGATGATGAAGGTATGCCAGCTCAAAGAACCCTATTAATTGAAAAAGGTGTCCTGAAAAACTTCTTAGCAGATAGAACAGGCTCCTCTCGCACTGGACACCCTAGAACCGGAAGCGGTCGCCGCCAAGGTTATACTTTTGCTGCTGCTAGTCGGATGCGTAATACTTATATTGCTCCTGGGGACTACACCACTGAAGATTTATTTAACTCTGTTGATCAAGGTATTTACTGTAAAAAGATGGGGGGCGGTAGCGTTGGCGCTACAGGTCAATTTAACTTTAGTGTAGATGAAGCTTATTTAATCGAAAATGGCAAAATCACTAAACCACTAAAAGGAGCCATTCTCATTGGTGAAGCCAAGGAAATTATGAATAAGATTTCCATGTGTTCTCAAGATTTGGAACTAGCTCCCGGCTTCTGCGGTTCTGTTAGTGGCAGTATCTACACCACGGTTGGACAACCCCACATTAAGGTTGATTCTATCACTGTTGGCGGCAGATAGAAATTCCTGCGTGTCTTGGTGTTTTCGTGTTTAATACAACATGGAATACACCACCAAGGCACAAAATCACAAACCAAACTTTTGGCGCAACACAATCTCAAATACGAAATCCTTTGACTATGCCGAATATTACAGAAATTGCGAATAACGCCAAGGAAAAAGCTAGTAAACTTGGTATTAAAAAATTTGACATTTACGGCTCAACAATAGATGAAACTAGCGTCCAAGTAGACCAAGGTGAGCCGAAACAAGTAAAAGCCTCAAATCGTTCTGGGGTAACTGTTCGCGTCTGGAATGATGAGAATACAATGGGTGTTACCAGCACCACGGATGTAGATCCCAAAGGGCTAGAATTAGCTTTAAAAACTGCCTACGAGGCAAGTTTTTTTGGTGTGAAGGAAAATGTCCCGGATTTTAGTCCAGAGTCCACTGTTCCTATTGCCTATACACCTCATGATAAAGCGCCCCAAGCACCTGTGGCTGAGTTGATTAACAGTCTACTGGCGGCTGAAAAGGAACTTTTAGCGGCTCATGGGGCAATTAAGGGTGTTCCTTATAATGGTTTAGCTCAAAGAGATATTGATAGGTTCTATGTCAATAGTGACGGTGCTACTAGAACTGAATCTCATTCTTTAGCATCGATTTATCTTTACAGCAAAACTGAGGAAGATGGCAAAAAACCACGCAGTGGTAGCGCTTTTAGAGTTGAGCGGAGTTTAAATAGTCTCGACATTAATGGTTGTGTCCAGGAAACAGCCCAGAAAACTATTAGTCACCTGAACTATGAAAAAATCCAGTCTGGTAAATATCTAGTTGTTTTCTCTCCTGATGCTTTTTTAAGTTTATTGGGTGCTTTTTCTAACCTGTTCAATGCTCAAAGTATTCTGGATAATCAAAGCTTGTCTAATGCCGATGATTTAGGTAAGCAAATTGCTTCACCTTTGCTTTCAGTTTATGATGATGCACTACACCCTGCTAACGTGGGTGCGGAAAGTTTTGATGGTGAAGGAACTCCGACTCGCCAGGTGTCCCTGATTGAAAATGGCGTTTTAAAAAGTTTTCTTCACAGTGCGGGTACTGCGAAAAGAATGAATACCCAGCCGACTGGTAATGCTAGTATTGGGGCAAAAGTCAGCGTTAGTCCTAACTTCTATCATGTTTTTGCAGCTACATCACCCGCACAGGAGTTGAGCTTAGAAACTGCGGAAAATGTGGTTTTGATTGATGATTTACAAGCTCTCCATGCAGGGGTTAAATCTTTACAAGGTTCGTTTTCTCTGCCTTTTGATGGCTGGTTAGTTAATAATGGTGTGAGAACTAGTATTGAATCAGCCACTGTTGCGGGTGATTTCTTGGAACTCCTGAAGTCGATAGTTTATGTAGAAAAAGAAGTCGAGCTTACCCCTGGTGGAGTTTGTCCCAAAATTTGGGTTGACGGACTTTCTATTACTGGAGAGTAACAGTTAAGGGAAGTTATGGGTTGTTGATCAGCCTCTTCTCTTCGGTTGTAGTATATTGCTTTGCGGTCAGTGGGGGACTTAAGTCCCCCACTACTAAGCTGAATCTTTACCACTACCTAATAAATACAACAGTGCCATACGAATAGCGATACCACTGGTAACTTGGGACTGAATTAGGCTAAATTCTGGATCATCCATCAAATCTGAGCTAATTTCTACACCACGGTTGACTGGCCCTGGATGTAAGACTTTAACATGAGGCTGGCACAGTTGTAGTTTTTTGCGTGTAATGCCAAAGGTCTGATGATATTCTCGTAAACTTGGGAGTAGGTGAGCTGTCATGCGTTCCTTTTGCAGGCGCAAGGTCATGACTAAATCTGCATCTTTTAAGGCTGGTTCTAATTCCCAATGTAAAAATAGTTGACGGTTAAGTTTTGGGGATGAGTCAGTTTGACCGCTTTCTAAAACAAAGTCTTGGAATAACTGAGGTAGAAGGGTGGGCGGTGATGCTAGATGGACTTGAGCGCCACTGGCTGTTAAACTCCAGATATTGGATCGGGCTACGCGGGAATGTAAAATGTCTCCAACGATGGCAATTTTTTTATCTTTTAAGAGTTCTAGTCGGGGATGACTGGGGTCAATCAATGTACAGATCGTAAATAAATCTAGCAGTGCTTGGGAAGGATGCTCATGTTGACCATCACCAGCATTGAGCACGTTAACTCTTACTCCCAGACGATCCATTTCTTGCGCGATCGCATTGGGTACTCCTGCTTCTCGATGACGGATGACCATAATATCAGTTCCCATAGCCAAATAGGTTTTGGCTGTGTCAAGAATTGTTTCTCCCTTAGTCATGGAAGAACTGGCGGCGGTGAAGTTAAGGGTATCTGCACTCAGGCGTTTAGCGGCCAGTTCAAAACTGCTGCGGGTGCGTGTGGAGGGTTCAAAAAATAAATTCGCCACCACCTGTCCTTGTAGACTTGGTACTTTTTTTGTCCGCCGTGACAGCACCTCTTGAAAACTAGCAGCAGTTTGTAAAACTGTATCGTATTCATTGGTTGTGAAGTCAGCCAGGGAAAGAACGTGATGACGATTCCAGGTGCTACTAGGCATAAAATTGTTTTTAATATTTAAATTTCGAGTTCCTTAATTATTCATAATCGCATCTAACAAAATCCCAGCCCCAAAACGCACAGGGTCACTGCAAGGTAAACCAGTTTCGGCTGTGGTTTGCGCGATCGCATCTTGAGCTGTCAAGTCGTCTAAATGAGCCGTATTCAAAGCTATACCCACCACAGGAACATCCCCAAAAGCACCTGCTGCACTAGCGACACTTTCATACAAGCGAATTACCTTGGATAAAGAGGGAATCACAACATGGGGATGATTACGCACTTGAGCCTGTCCCGCCCGATGTGCCAAAATTAATTGTGTTGGTTGGGAGCCACGAATTAAAGGCAAAGTAGCAGTAGAACCAGGATGCAGCAATGAACCTTGTCCCTCAATATAGAGAATGTCGTAGTCGTTACCACAACCCATCACCATTTGTTCCACAGCACCGGCCGCAAAATCTACCCGCACAGCATCTAAGGGTATCCCCTCCCCTGCTAACATCACCCCGGCTTGACCTGTAGCTAAAAATTTAGAACGCCACCCCCGTCGCTGTGACTCCCAATGTAATTCTAGGCTAGTGGACATTTTACCAATTGCCATATCAGTTCCCACAGTCAGCACCCGCCGACAGGGAAGAGTACTAGCCAAACCGCTACCAACGCCTAAATTAGCCGGTTCTTGACGTACATCCCAAATTAATTGTCCCGGTTTGAGCAGAGCATTTAACTCTGGTATATTTGCCAATGGTGTGTGTAAACCATTTACCAAAGACATCCCGGCTTGTAAGGCATTTTTAATGTCTTCCCAGTAATCATCCGGTAAGGCCCCACCTTTAGGAGCAATACCAATTACTAGTACTTCCGGTTTGTACTTGAGTGCTGCGGTTAATGATGATACAATTGGCACATTGTTCTTGATCCCAGTTAATTCTAACAAAGATTTGCCCGCACATTGGCGATCAATTAAGGCAACGATGGGGGCTTGACAGTAGCGTAAAAGTGATAGCCCGGTTTTACCCTGAGTTCCCGTAATTCCTTCATGTAGCAGAATTGCTATTTTTTGATTAAGCAGCAAACGCACTGTATTGTACCCCCAAGCCAGGTAAATCGTTTGGTAAAACTCTCCCCTCTTGCAGCAATGCACCGGTAAAGGGGTCATCAATTAAGTTAAGGTGACTGTCTAAATCTAAATAATCAGCTAATGGTGCTAACTGTGCTGCGGCTGTATTTGCTAGTGTACTGTCAGAATAGCAACCGAACATCACTTGTAACCCATAAGCTCGGGCTGTATGTACCATACGCATAGCCTCTGTGAGTCCCCCTGATTTCATGAGTTTGATATTTATACCATCCACATAGTTTGCTAAATCAGGAATATCGCTGTTGGTAAAGCAACTTTCATCCACAAATATTGGTAAAGGGGATTTTTCTTTGAGTGAGGCTAAACTTGTTTCTTGCCCTCGTGGTAATGGTTGTTCTACATATTTTATACCCAAATCAGCTAGCCAATTACACATATAAATGGCATCTTCTAAACTCCAACCCCCGTTTGCATCTACGAATAATTCTAAATTTAGTGCTTCTTGTTGCACTGCTAACAGCATTTTCCGATCAGCCTCGATACCATCAGGATTACCTAATTTTACTTTGAAAAGGCGAACATCCATAAATTCTAACCAGTTCCGCGTCCTCGCCCTGGCTGCGTCCGGTGAATTAATTCCAATTGTGACAGAAGTTGGAACTATAACATTAGGGTCAAATCCCCAAATTTGCCACAGAGGTAATTCCACAAGCTTACCTAGCCAGTCACATAGAGCCATATCCAGCGCTGCCCTCACCGATGAGGGAGCCTGCCGTTGTGTTAAAATTACCTCAATTTGCTGTCGTTGTAACGGGCTAAATGTTTTTAATATTGGTGCTAGTTCCTGCAAATGCTGTTTAATCAGAACAGTAGATTGGGCATGATTACCTACACCAAATGGCGATGCTTCCCCCCAACCCTCAATGCCATCGTGTAAAATCTTTACCCATAGGTTTGTTGTTTGGGATGTTGTTCCGCGACTAATAGTCAAGGGAAACCTTTTATTGACAGTAAATGGTTTTATTTCTAGTTGCATGAGCAATATTGGCACAAAACAATTTATTAGCAATATCATATGATAATCGTGTTAAAAATACTAACGAAATACATTGATTTTTAGCTAAAATTATGACTAAAAAACCGAAACCAGAAATTACATAGCACAGAAGATATTCAAAATCTTTTAATTCATTAACAAACACTTATATAAGAAATCATTCAATCATAAAATTATGTATTAGCCTGAGTCGGATATGCAAATATTTTCAGAAGATTAAAAAAATCTTTCAGATCAAGGTATGTACAAACTACTAAGCTACGTAAACCATAAATGTGATAAAATTAATTTTTTATCCTTCATAAAACTGATAAATGCTGTATTATTATATGTGTGTCAAGAAATCTCGAATATCAAAAAAATACCAGCAAATAAAACAAGTTTAATAGTAAATATCCAAATTCCGTACTATCACAGCAACTTTTATTTAAGTCAGGTACAATAGTGCCGACAAAAGTTATAAGATTCTTAAAGGTTGTTTGATAAGTTTTAAACAGGTAATTTTTATCTTAGGGAACACAGGAAAACACCGAACACACCGAACATGGAATGGGGAATGGGGAATGGGAAGGATTGCGGAACACACCGAACACACAAAAAACAATAAAATCCAGTCCCCTTCCCTTACAAGGGGAGGGTTAGGGAGGGGTAAAACAATATTTGATACAGTAATCATAACTTGACAAACATCCTCTAAGAGTACCGCTCTATAATGTAACATGGGGTATCTGTGTTCATTTGTGTTGATGATCTGTGGTTAAATAAAAAATCTTCTATCAGTAAAAGTTACTGCCAACGCATTTTGCGGGATAATAAAAAAATACTTGTAAATAAAACACATTTATGAATAATAGACCCAAAATTATTGTTTTAGATGATGACCCCACAGGCTCGCAAACTGTCCACAGTTGCTTACTGTTGATGCAGTGGGATGTAGATACTTTACGCCTCGGCTTGCGAGATGATTCACCAATATTCTTTGTCCTGACAAATACGAGATCCTTACCGCCGGAGTCAGCAGCTGCCGTGACTAGAGAAGTCTGTCAAAAGTTAAAACAGGCGTTAAGAGAGGAAAATATAACTGACTTTTTAGTTGTTAGCCGTTCCGACTCAACACTGCGAGGACATTATCCCATAGAAACGGATGCGATCGCCCAAGAACTCGGACCGTTTGACGCTCATTTTCTTGTCCCGGCATTTTTTGAAGGTGGTCGCATCACCCGCGACAGCGTACACTACCTGATGATTGATGGTATACCGACCCCAGTACATGAAACAGAATTTGCCCGTGATTCCGTATTCAGCTACCATCACAGTTACTTACCCAAATATGTAGATGAAAAGACTCAGGGGCGTATTAGTGCGGAATCTGTAACCCGATTTTTACTGGAGGATATTCGCAGTGGTAGTTTAGAACGCTTATTGGGACTGAGTAATAATCAGTGCGCCGTGGTAGATGGTGAGACACAAGCGGATCTCAACTCCTTTGCGGTAGATGTGCTAACGGCAGCAAGTCAAGGAAAACGCTTTTTGTTTCGCAGTGCTGCCAGTATTCTAACAGCTTTGGCGGGCTTACCTCCTCAACCCATTGCCGCTGAAAACATGGCGGAATATGTGCGGGACGGAAAACCGGGTGCAGTAATTGTCGGTTCCCACGTGAAAAAGACCACTCAGCAGTTGCAGTCGTTATTGCAAGTGGAGGGGACGGTGGGAATTGAAGTAGATGTAGCACGATTACTGGATAATGGGGTGAATGAATCGGCTAAACTGCTAACCGAGATTGTGAAAACTACAAAAGCGGTACATAATGGTGGGAAAACACCAGTAGTTTATACCAGTCGTCAGGAACTAACTTTTCAGGATATCAACAGTAGGTTAGAATTTGGGCTGAAAGTTTCGGGTTTATTGATGGATATTGTCCGGGGTTTACCATCTGATATCGGATTTTTAATCAGCAAGGGTGGGATAACTTCCAACGATGTCTTAAGTACCGGACTGTGTTTAAATTCAGCCCGGTTACTGGGACAAATTTTAGCTGGTTGTTCAATGGTGATCACCACTGCGGAACACCCTCGGTTTCCCAATTTACCAGTGGTGCTGTTTCCTGGTAATGTCGGCGATGCTGATGCCTTGGCGACAATTTACAGAAGATTAACTAGAAAGCCATAGGTAAAAAAATTTTTGGATTTTACAACTGACTTAATATTGATAATTACTCGGTGTATCTTTTGGTTGGTGCTGCATGACTTCTGATTCTCATATCCCCAATTTAGAGTCAAATTCTGCACTCCCTGATGCAGGATTAACGTCTCATGTTCCGGATTTAGAGGTAAATCCTAGCTTTGCAGAGGTTGGGTCGTTGAAGTCCGGTAATATTGAGACTCCTTCTGATAATATTATCCCGGATGCAGAACTAAATTCTGTTATCCTTTACTTACAGTCAAATTCTGAATCGGATGATCTAGATTCAAACTCTATTCCTACTGATGTAGATTCTCTGTCTCAGTTGGATGATATAGATTTGGATAGTGACCCTCCTGAGTCATTAACAGCAGAGAATAGTTTAAAAAACCATATCCAAGTGCAGTTAAAAAGTGAGGGAGAAAGACTGTTGGTAGTTTTGCCAGATGAATCTCAAATACCAGCTTCAGAACTCGCCTGGTCTGAGATTTGGCAACAATTAAAGTTGCGCTTAAATGCCAGCGAACGCTTTCGCAGATCTAGCAGACCAGTACATTTAATCGCTAAAGACCGGTTGTTAGATGGACGACAACTACAAGAATTCGCTGAGGCTTTGGGTGAGGCGCAACTGGATTTGAAATCTGTAGCCACCAGTCGTCGGCAAACGGCGATCGCCGCTGTCACCTCTGGTTATTCAGTCGAACAGATTGCACCAGAAAGTTCTCTCAATTCCCAGTCTAAAACTGCTATACCCACCTCAGCAGATGCCCTATATCTAGAAATGACAGTACGCTCCGGGACTGAAATTCGTCATCCTGGCACAGTAGTTATTTTAGGAGATTTAAATCCAGGTGGTATCGTAGTTGCACAAGGAGATATTGTAGTATGGGGAAGATTACGTGGAATTGCTCATGCGGGTGCCGGAGGCAATCGTCAGTGTCTGATTATGGCCTTGCAAATGGAACCAACCCAGTTGCGGATCGCGGATGCTGTAGCTAGGTCTCCAGAGAAATCACCAATGCCGACTTTTCCAGAAGTGGCTCACATTACCTCCGAAGGAATTCGCATCGCCAGGGCTAATGATTTTTCCAGAAACCAATTAAATAGGTTAAATCAGGTGCTATAAGTATTTACTATATTTCCTGAACCCTCATCGGGCGCAACTCTATCATGACTCGGATTATTGTCATTACCTCCGGTAAAGGAGGAGTGGGTAAAACCACAGTTTCAGCAAATTTAGGCATGACTTTAGCCAAAATGGGGCGTCAAGTAGCTTTAGTTGATGCGGATTTTGGTCTGAGAAATTTGGATTTGTTACTGGGACTAGAAAACCGCATAGTTTATACTGCGGTGGAAGTTCTGGCTAGGGAGTGTCGATTAGAACAGGCCTTGGTTAAAGATAAGCGACAGCCCAATCTTGTATTACTACCAGCAGCGCAAAATCGTTCTAAAGACGCAGTCACTCCGGAACAAATGAAATTGCTAGTGAATGCACTAGCCCAAAAGTTTCAGTACGTGATTATTGACAGTCCGGCTGGTATTGAAAATGGGTTTAAAAATGCCATCGCCCCGGCAAAAGAAGCCCTAATTGTCACTACTCCTGAAATTTCCGCAGTTCGCGATGCTGACAGAGTAGTGGGGTTATTAGAAGCACAAGGAATTAAGCGTGCTCATTTAATCATTAACCGCATCAGACCAGCAATGGTGCGAGCAAATGATATGATGTCTGTGCAAGACGTTCAGGAACTTCTGGCAATACCCCTCATCGGGGTGATACCGGATGATGACCGTGTTATTGTCTCTACCAATCGCGGCGAACCTTTAGTATTAGGGGAAACCCCCTCTTTAGCTGCCATAGCCTTTGATAATATTGCCCGTAGATTGGAAGGAGAAAAGGTCGATTTTCTTGATCTGGACTCACCCCACGACAGCCTCTTCGCCCGTCTGCGAAGGTTGTTATGGACAAAGATTGTTTAATTCATGTTCCAGTCTCCGCAAACCTATTGGCAATGATTCTCGAACTTATAGAACGATTATTTTTACGTAGTCCTGACAGCAGTCGCACACAAGTGAAACGTCGCTTGCAACTGGTGATTGCCCACGACCGCGTTGATTTAGACCCGCAAAAGTTAGAAAAAATGCGACAGGAAATTCTAGAGATAGTTTGTCGCTATGTGGAAATTGAGGCAGAGGGACTAGAGTTTTCTTTAGAAAGCAACCAACGCACCACAGCCTTGATTGCTAATTTACCTATCCGTCGCGTCAAACAAACCCTGAATCAATTAGAAAACAGTGAAAAGTTAGAATAGTAGTAGTTAGGTAAATCACTAAATAGAAAAATTTATTCTATAGCTTTAATTGTTGTAAAAAAAATCCCGTTGTGATTATATGACAACGGGAGTAAGGCTGACCATTTAGAAGCTATCGAGAAGCAAATTGTGGACCTGGCCAAACTTCTGTAATTTTTTGACCAAAAGTAATAGGCTGATCTGCATCGGTTGTATCTAAAGTCTGACCATCGGTAGTAACTTGCACCAAAGGCCAGTTTTCTTCTCCCATTTCTCCTGAACGGAAAAGTGCATGATCAGGTTTGTTTTTACTCCAACCCAATAATACGGCTATCTTCTCATGCTCATGTGCCTCACGAGCAGGAGCAACAGTATTAATGTAATTTTTTTGCATGTCCCAAATGACTGCATGGTCTGTAGAATCGCCTGTGTTGAACTTACCTTTAAATTTACGTGCTAAAAAGCGATCGCCTTTTTCTGACCAGCTAACAGGAACTAAAACCCCAATTTGACCACTCATACCAGTATCTGCTACCACTGATGAGTCCTTTGTGTTCAACAAAGGATCCCTCAGAGGATCAGTTGAAAGCATCACCCGCAAGGTTTTAGCTTGCGTATCTTCCAGAAACATTACACTGGTAACTTTGCTGTTATACATTTCTGGTTTTACTTCTAGCTGCACCCTACTGTAAACAATATATCTACCATCTGGAGAACTCACAGGCACACTGCGGTAATAGCGAACCCCCGAACCACCGTTAGCACTAATCGCCTCATGGGTAGCGAGAATCCATTTCCAAGGAATGGGATGGGGGCTTCCTATGGGATCAATGACTGCTACTTGCGCTTCATCCAGTTCTTCAATCACAGGTGTTTCTCGCCTGAAAATTTCTGGCAATTGTTGAGGAGTTTTTCTCAATGATTTAGCCATCAGCAATTCATTAGGGAACTGTGCATGAAGGCTATTCCCAGACTGTGGGAATTGTTGCCCTAAATTAAATTTACTCACAGGAGTTTCTGGAATTACTACTAGTTCTCCTCCTGTGAATGCTGAAACATGACGGTCCTCAATATCTGTTAGCAAAGAGTAAGCCCCGTTTTGTAATCTTGACTGTTCCCCAAGAGAAGCCATTAACAATGGCATAGTGGGAGATTTTGCCGTCAAAGAGATGATGGGAGATGTTGTTAATGCTTCAACTAAATAAGGTTCATTTATACTAGCCACTGTCAAAGGATCAGAGTCAAACTCTGACCGTGCATTGGCCATATTTGTGACTGCTTTTGATTGTTTTGCTGAGGTAGAGTGAACCGATACAGCAACTAAGGGGGTGATCAGCATCACCAGAACAAAATAATTGAGAAATGGTTGGAGGCGGAACCATCCTGATAGCAAGAAGGGTTTGAGCATATGTGGACTCTCTAGGGAGGAGGGCGTGCTGTGTGAAGAGCAATACCTAGGCAGCAAGGAAGCAGACGATAATTAGATAATTAAAGATATAACTACAAATTTCTACATTTAACGATTTAAACTGGATAATTTGTTGAAACTTTGCAGAACTTGACAAAAGTTTAGTATCATAATGATTTGCACCTGTTTACAGAGAGATTGTAATTGTGTTCCTGGAGGTTTGCCATCAAAAAGTCATGCAGAGTAACTCTATAGTTATTAGCTACATACAATATGGTACATTTCCTTACCCTATTGATTCCTGCTACAAGAAAGCAGAGCCTGATCAAGGTAAAATTCAGGCGTTAGTTCAAAAGTTGAGAAGGATGATGCACAACTCAATAAAACTAAGAAAACAGCTTGACCATCTACCCTAAGATAGAAACTAATATTTCTGGAAAAATTGAGGCATCGCCATCTCATGAGTTCGATAAACACAACTAAACTCTTAACCAAATAGGGGTTAAACCCATCACACAGATTGATTCAGTCAGCCTAAAATGACTGGTTGTGAAACATAGCCAAATAGGAAGACTAATACTGCCGAGAGTTCACACCAACTGATTAGCTGCTTAACCCACTATATATAGTCTATCAAGGAAACTTGATTTTCGCCAATATGAAACCACTTTAACATCAAAAAAATTCATTTTGCAGTGTTACTGCTAATAAGCTTGGTTCATGGACACCGTACCGTCGGGAACGGGGTGATTTATCAGGATATGTAACGCCAGATTATTTATCCGTGTTTTGATTTAGTACGCAACTACTACTAAGTACATCAGTGGGCGAAAATCCTATAGAATTATCTAAATTGGTTTTGAGTCAGGACTTTATTTGTATTTTGTCCTGGGGGAAAGACAAATCATTTCAGATGACCTACGTAACAAGTAATAACTAATGAAAATAGTATTTTTTGGAACACCTCACTTCGCCGTTCCTACCCTAGAAAAATTATTAAATCAACCAGAGTTTGAGATTTTAGCAGTTGTCACCCAACCTGATAAACGCCGTGAACGGGGAAATAAATTAATCCATTCCCCCATCAAAACCGTTGCTATTGACCATAACTTGCCTGTATGGCAACCACCACGGATTAAAAAGGATACTGAGACTTTAACCCAACTTCAACAGTCTGATGCAGATGTCTTTGTGGTGGTGGCCTATGGACAGATTTTGTCAGCAGAAATATTGGAGATACCCAGGTTAGGTTGTATTAACGTCCATGGCTCGATTTTACCTAAGTATCGTGGTGCAGCACCAATTCAGTGGTGTCTCTATAACGGTGAAAAGGAAACGGGAATCACCACAATGTTAATGGATGTAGGAATGGATACCGGAGCTATGTTATTGAAGGCAAGCACACCGATTGCATTGCTAGATAATTCCCAGGATTTAGCTCAGAGGCTATCTGTAATGGGTGGAGATTTATTAGTAGAAACTTTATTCCATTGGCAAAATCAAGAAATTGAACCTGTTCCTCAAGATGACTCAGAAGCGACTTACGCGCCTTTGATTACAAAGCACAACTACACATTAGACTGGTCAAAGACTGCTATTCAATTACACAACCAAATTAGAGGCTTTTACCCCAATTGTACAACCACCTTTCGTGATCAAGGAATAAAAATTATTGCCTCTATTCCCATTGGGGATGCTTACTGTGACGATTCGACAACTGAAATAAAAGAAATATACGAAAAATTACCTGATTTATCAACCAGATCAGGGAGTATAGGAGAAGTGGTAAGCATCGCCAAGGGAATTGGCCCTATTGCCCAAACTGGTCAGGGGTTGCTACTTTTACGAGAGGTTCAGTTAGCCGGTAAACGTCCCCAGTCGGGATGGGATTTTGTCAATGGTAACCGTTTAATTGTGGGCGAAGTATTAGGGAATTGTTGACACCTAACTTCTCACTTCTATTTGTTCGTAGAAACGACAAGACTCACACGGTCCGTCCGGGTTGACAGCACAGCGGATGATTTCTGACTGTGCATTATAGATACAGGTAGCATCACCTATTACCCAACGTCCCTTGACTAAGGTTTTCTCCGTTGGTCTTTTGGCTGACTGTACGTAAAGGGCTATATTCCGCAAGTGGTAACGTCCCGATTTAAATTGGTATCTGTGGCGGCGTTCTAATACCGCATAAGTTTTACCTTCAAAATCTACATAGTTTCCTGGTTGGGGTGTCCAATCAAGTTGGACTCTACCGAGTGACTGGTGACCATGTGTCAGAATCACCTCAGTTGCTAAAGACTCTGGCTCCATAAATAAATTTATGTGATGTGATTTACATTATACAAATCTTATCGCAGTAAACTACTCTAGCTGACCAAATCACCGCGATCGCTGGTGATCGCCGAGCACTATTTGCTTTGCTGTAATAGTCTATAATTACTATGGAGAAATCCTAGATTGACTTGATTTGTGTTTACTTTCACTTCATATAAGTTTACAAATAGCAGGGCTTTGAGCCGGCATAAAAGTAAATAGACCCATTGATTCTCATTGATATATAGGCAATAGAGAGATTTAGCAAATATAAAATTTCCCCAGTGGCTATTACATTGTTTAAAGTTATGTAGCCTTTTGATTACGGACGATAAGCTACTGCTGTAAACTATGCTTTGATATATGATTCTTTTGCAGAGAAGAACACTGGAAAGGAGCCTTTTTTCAATGTCTCATACCGTAAAAATCTACGATACCTGCATTGGCTGCACCCAGTGCGTCCGCGCTTGTCCTACAGACGTGTTGGAGATGGTGCCCTGGGAAGGCTGTAAAGCCGCTCAAATTGCCTCTTCACCGCGCACCGAAGACTGCGTGGGATGTAAGCGTTGTGAAACAGCTTGCCCTACTGACTTTTTAAGCATTCGAGTCTACTTAGGGGCTGAAACAACTCGCAGTATGGGTCTAGCTTATTAAGGAATTGACTTTAAATTCCTGATTTGGTTGACGATTTACGATTGTAGGGTGGATATGTTCACCCTACGACATTTTTATTTTTTTAGGAAAAGTAAAAAACCATTACCATAGCTGGTAGCATAGGGAGCTAATTGCTCCTTTTTTTTGGGAGAGAATGCCGCTGTTCTGCTGGCAACTAGACTAGATTGCAGTATATTGAAACCAGGTGGTGTCAGTCATGTGTGGAATCGTTGGGTATATAGGCACTCAATCAGCAACAGATATCTTACTGGCAGGGCTAGAAAAACTAGAATATCGGGGATACGACTCCGCCGGTATAGCCACCGTATGGGAAGATGAGGTAAAATGTGTTCGCGCCAAAGGAAAACTACACAACCTGCGTTCTAAACTCGAACAAATAGCAACTCCTGCCCAAATTGGTATCGGTCACACCCGCTGGGCGACTCATGGTAAACCGGAAGAACACAACGCCCATCCCCATATGGACAATAACATGCGTGTGGCGGTGGTACAAAATGGCATTGTCGAAAACTACCGGGAATTGCGCGAAGAACTTAAACAAAAAGGACACCTGTTTGTTTCCGAAACTGACACCGAAGTAATTCCCCATCTCATAGCCGAATTTCTAAAGCATCCCCCAACGCCCCATCTCCCTACCTCCCCATCTCCTTTATTAGAAGCAATTCGCCAAGCCGTTAACTATCTTCAGGGTGCATTTGCCATCGCAGTTATTTCTGCTGACCACCCAGATGAGTTGATTGTAGTGCGTCAACAAGCCCCCTTAGTGATTGGCTTTGGTCAAGGTGAGTTCTTTTGCGCCTCTGACACTCCAGCAATTGTGGCTCATACCCGTGCCATTTTACCGCTAGAAAATGGCGAAATCGCTAGAATGACACCATTAGGGGTAGAAATTTATAACTTTGCCGGGTATAGGTTGAGAAAACAACCCCGGTTGCTGAATTTGAATCCCACGATGGTAGAAAAGCAGGGATTCAAACACTTTATGCTCAAAGAAATCCATGAGCAACCGGGGGTAGTTAGAGCTAGTTTATCTGCTTACTTTCATACTGGTACTAATTTGACTGAATCAAGGTCACCAATTAACCTCAACTTACCTGATGAATTTTACACAGACCTAGAACAAATTAATATTGTTGCCTGTGGTACGAGTTGGCACGCAGGATTAATCGGCAAATATTTAATTGAACAACTGGCAGGGATTTCTACTCAAGTACATTATGCTTCTGAGTATCGCTATGCACCTTCACCATTAACAGCGAATACGTTAATTATTGGTGTTACCCAATCAGGTGAAACTGCGGATACACTGGCAGCATTAGGTATGGAAAAAGAGCGTCGCCAAGGGAAAGAAGACAAATATCAAGCCCGACTTTTAGGTATTACCAATCGTCCGGAAAGCAGCCTGGGGTTAATGGTTCCCCATATTATCAATACCTTAGCAGGAATTGAAATTGGGGTGGCGGCAACAAAAACCTTTGTCGCCCAACTGATGGCATTTTATGCTTTAGCCTTAGATTTAGCAGCCCGTCTTCAGACAGTTTCGCCAGAGAGGCTAGCAGAAATTATTCACGGGTTGCAGCAAATTCCTCAACAAATTGAGGGGACTTTGACAAGTCAGGAAACTTTAACCGAACACTTAGCACATGACTTTGCTGAAACCAAGGATTTTATCTTTTTGGGGAGGGGGATCAACTTTCCTGTTGCTTTAGAAGGAGCTTTAAAATTAAAGGAAATCAGCTATATTCATGCTGAAGGTTACCCAGCGGGGGAAATGAAACATGGACCGATTGCTTTATTGGAAGCGAAAGTTCCTGTGGTAGCGATCGCTGTTCCCGGTAGTGTTTATGAAAAGGTGCTTTCTAATGCCCAAGAAGCCAAAGCCAGAGATTCCCGCTTAATTGGTGTAACTCCCATCCATGATGGGGAAGCTGGGGAGATTTTTAACGATTTGCTTCCCGTTTCTGAGGTAGATGAGTTATTGTCGCCTATTCTGACAGTGATTCCTTTGCAATTGTTAGCTTATCATATTGCCGCCCGTCGTGGTTTGGATGTGGATCAACCTCGTAATCTCGCTAAGAGCGTGACGGTGGAATAATTTTCAATCGGGTTCAGTTAATGCTGTGGAAACATCAGCCTCTGGTGTTGTCTCTAAGTCAACCGCATCCGGTAACCTCAATCAGCAAGTGATTTATAGCCGACAGATATCAGCAGATGGTTGAATTGATCAGTTCATTAATGCTAAAATGCCTTTTTTGGGTAAGGCGTTGTCCAGTGGGTGAGGCAATGTAGCAGGAGTACTGCCTGTGATTATTGATTTAACCCACAATCTCCCGTGATTAATGCGCGGGAGATTGGTTTTAACTGCAATTGCTTAGATCAGTAATTGTCAAGTAATTTTTTTACCCCAAAGTTAATAATAACTTTTTGCGGATCTCTCTAAAGATTTTTGAAAGGCTGCAATAGTCCGTTTCAAAATCAATATCAAGATTTTCGTTTTTTTATTGTCCAGGTTTGCAATTCTTGAACTTAATATGAAACTCATCAAAAAATCTGAAAAGCTTCTCCTCGATAAAATCAAGTTGATGGAGGAAGCAGAAGAACAAGGTTTTCCAGCAGACACTGTTAATGTCTCAGAAGCTGTGGTTGAGGAATATCCCGAATATATAGAGAATGGACAGATTAACTACATTCCTGTACGTACTCATCCCATAGTCCAATCTCTTGGTAACTCAGGTTGGCAAGTTTCCGATATTTGGAAGGATGTCAGGGTAGATAACTTTTCCAGTTGAGAGAAGCAGTAATTAAATCTGTGCATTTGTCCCACGCCTATAAGGAGTGGGTTTGCGGCTCTCATAGGCGCAAAAGTGTTGATTTTACTGATCCATTACCGCTGAAATTTATGGGGAACTATGGTTGTGTATATTTTATTAAACCTTTTATAGATAGTCTCAGCAAAAACAATTAAGTATATATAGTGTAAAGAAAAAAAATTACTAATTTTCTAGGCTTTATTTTCTTTTGGTGATAGAATATACGACTGATATAGATAAAATAAAAGTGCTGTAGCTGTGAAAAAGAAGCCAAAACCAAGGATAGCTTCGCTCCGTGAAAAAGCAGGGCTAACTCAACTTGAACTCTCTCGTCTTGTAGGCGTAACTGAAAGCACGATTCAGAACTGGGAAAGCGGTAGAACTGGGATAGAGCATATTGAAAGAATTATTAGGTTTTGCAAAGCTTTGAATTGCCAAGTTGAAGACCTGATTGAACGTGGGAGTGATTCACCTCACAATTTTACACATCAACCAAATTCATTACGTGACATCCATAATCTCCTGGGTACTGAAGACTCAGCATACCCTTCTTATCCTTTTAGTGAAGAGGAAGCAACCAATTGGAAATAGTTGGCTTTGTATCCTAAGTTCATAAAAATATCGAGGTAAGCGGGGGAATCAGCGGCTTTAGCCCTGAGATGGAAGCGACTTGGTGGTTTTAACCACCGTGGTCTTTTCTGGTCAAAAGTATCCAGTAAGCTAGGCTTAGACTTTAGCCGACTGGGTAGACGGTGTTTGACCATCGTAGCGAGAGTAAGACTGTGGGGTTAGACCTAAAGTTACTCTGTCAGCAGAATCTCAGTGTCTTTAGACCATCAGAGTGTCAAACTGAATTCTTGGCTGTGAAGTCATGGTTGTTTTTTTGCTCCCAAAGAGTATCAATAGTCACAAATTCATAGCCTTGATCTATTAATTGCGGAATTAGTGCTTGGATAGTGACAGCAACATCCTGTCCACCACAAGCACCATCATGCAAAACAATTAGTGAACCGTTCTGCACTTGTTTAAGAACTCGTCGGACTACAGTAGCTCCTCCCGGCCTTACCCAGTCTTCTGGTACAACACTCCACATAACTGGGCGGTAATTCCATTTAAAGAATAATTGTAAAGTTTGGGGTGTAAACAAACCGTTGGGGGGTCGAACATCACACACTTGTTCGGGTGTCAATTCACAAGCATTGTAGATCGCAGCTTGAGTTCTTTTTAAACTTTGTTGCAGGTGATTTGGGGAGAGGGTGGGAAAAGAACGATGATCATAACCATGTAATCCGATCCAGTGTCCGCGATCGCATATGGCTTTGACAATAGCTGGGGAACGATTAACACAAGCACCCAAGCAAAAAAAGCTGGACTTGATATTGTAGCGGTCTAATACTGCCAATACTTGGGGTGTGTATTCCGGGTGAGGTCCATCATCAAAAGTCAGAGCGATCGCTTTATAATCACGATTACCACTCCAAAGACAGTTAGGAAAACTGGGTTGGAGAATGCGATAAAACAACGGGAATAGCGGAGCTAACTGCATCTTAACTTACTTGTAGCTTCTGCTAATCTAGCGTGTAAAAAATCAAATATTCATATATAAAATCTACCCTATGCGCCTGTTCTCACTGGATGTGTTTCGCGGTATTACCATTGCTGCGATGATTTTAGTCAACATGGCAGGAGTAGCGGGTAAAGTATATCCTCCCCTAGCTCATGCTGATTGGCACGGATGCACACCGACAGACCTAGTATTTCCCTTTTTCTTGTTTATTGTCGGTGTAGCAATGTCATTTTCCTTGTCAAAGTACACCGCAGGGGTTTACCGGCGCATCTGGCGTCGTACTGCCATACTATTTCTCCTAGGCTTACTACTAAACGGCTTTTGGAATCAGGAGATTTGGACTTTTGATTTAAGTAATATCCGCATCATGGGAGTATTACAGCGCATTAGTTTAACATACCTGCTCGCTGCCCTTGCTGTCCTCAAACTACCAGCCAAAGGACAGTGGATACTAGCAGTTGTTTTACTCATCGGCTATTGGCTAATCATGATGTATGTCCCAGTTCCCGATTATGGGAGGGGTATACTGACTCGCACCGGTAACTTTGGCGCTTATATTGACCGCTTAATTATTCCCCCAGATCACCTATATGCAGGTGACGGGTATGATAACTTGGGAGATCCAGAGGGACTATTTAGCACCATTCCCGCAGCCGTTAGTCTTCTGGGCGGCTACTTTGCCGGTAGATGGATACGCAATCAACCAGTAAAAACACGTACAAGCGTAGGATTGGGATTATTTGGGCTTGGTTGCTTAATTATTGGTGGGGTGTGGGGTTTAACCTTTCCCATTAATAAAAAACTATGGACAAGTTCCTATGTGATGTTTAGCACTGGTTGGGCTTTACTATTCCTAGCAGGTTGTTATGAATTGATAGAAGTAAGGCTAATTCGACGCTGGAGTAAACCCTTTGAAATAATGGGCTTAAATGCGATCGCCCTGTTCACAGCATCGATTTTACTAATTAAAATCTTAGTGAGAACCAAAATCGGCACAGATGAAACCACCATCAGCACCTACAACTGGATTTACCAAAACATTTTCGCATCTTGGGCGGGTGCGATCAACGGTTCATTGCTATTCGCCCTAGTCACACTCTTATTTTGGTTAGCAGTGAGTTATCTCATGTATCGCCAACAGTGGTTTATTAAAGTCTAAGCCTCCCATAGCGGGGGTGGCGTAGCCATAGCAGTAGCTCAATTGGATGAGAAGCATACACTGAATTTCTCAAAGAAATTCAGTTACGGGAGTATGTCAGATTACCTATCTACCTGCAATGTGCTGTAAGTCCTGTTAACTGTGAGCAATTCCTTCTTGACGGGCTGCTTGTTGGACAGCAGCAGCAACAGCAGGAGCAACGCGTTTATCAAAGACTGAGGGGATAATATGTTCCCGATGCAAGTCTGAGGGTTTAACTAAAGATGCGATCGCACTAGCTGCTTCTAAATACATACTGGTAGTAATAGACCGGGCGCGACAATCTAAAGCACCACGAAATACCCCCGGAAAAGCCAAAACATTATTAATTTGATTCGGGTAGTCACTCCGACCGGTGGCCATCACAGCGACAAGTTTACTTACTAGTTCTGGCTGAATTTCGGGAATGGGATTAGCCATAGCAAAAACAATGGGGTCTTTAGCCATTGCTTGCACCATTTCCACTGTCAATACTCCCGGGGCGCTCACACCGATAAACACGTCTGCGCCCTGCATTGCACCTGCTAAAGTCCCCTGAGCCTTAACGGCAAATTCCTGCTTCTCTGGGGTCAAATCAGTGCGGTTAGTCGAGAGAATTCCTTTAGAGTCGCACATCCAAATTTTTTCGGCTCCAGCTTTGCGAAGTAACCGAGCGATGGCTACCCCAGCAGCTCCCGCACCATTAATCACAATGCGGATTTGTGCAATGGACTTGTTTACCAGTTTTAAAGCGTTAAACAAGGCTGCTAAGGTGACAATGGCTGTACCGTGTTGGTCATCATGAAACACCGGGATATCTAATTCTGCTCGTAATCTCTGTTCAATTTCAAAGCAACGAGGCGCAGCAATGTCCTCTAAATTAACACCACCAAAAACCGGCGCGAGGTTTTTCACCGTCCGCACAATTTCATCTGTATCTTGGGTATCAAGACAGATAGGAAAAGCATCAAGACCAGCGAATTCTTTAAACAGCATCGCTTTACCTTCCATCACTGGTAAAGCCGCAGATGGTCCGAGATTTCCCAAACCCAAAACTGCACTACCATCAGTCACAATAGCTACAGTATTTTGTTTGATAGTTAAATTGTAAACTTCTTCGGGAGCTTGGGCGATCGCAGTACAAATGCGACCTACTCCTGGGGTGTAGGCCATAGCTAAATCTGAAACACTCGTCAGGGGAATGCGACTGGTAATGCTAATTTTGCCCCCACGGTGCAGGTTAAATGTGCGATCGTAAACACTTAGCACCTGAATATCTGGTAATCCTTTCACGGCTTGCACAATAGTCTCAGCGTGTTCGGTACTAGCCGCATCTACAGTAATATCACGTATAGACTCATGGCGTGTTTGTTGGATTAAATCAATTTGTCCCAGATTACCACCGCTGATGGCGATGGCCTGGGTAATTGATGCTAACATTCCCACACGATTGGGAATTTGCAACCGGAGGGTAACACTAAAACTAGAATTAGGAGTTAGCTTTGTCATTGTGATTTTGGATTTTAAGTTTGATATTTTATATCGAATTGTCCGGAAATCGTAGCTAATTTTACCTCATTTAACCAATAATCCCACAGCTTCAAGCAGTGGGAGCACGAAGACAGCCGCCAAGTCTAGGATTATCCGCGCAATCTGACTATAGACTCTCCAAATAATTCAATAGGTCTGCCATTTCGTGAGCGCTAGGTTGAAATTTGGGCATTGGAGGTGTTTCGCCACTAATTACTTGGTGAATTAGCTGGGATGGTGATTTGCGCTTTGAAACCCCTTGTAAACTAGGTCCTACTAGTCCGTCCGCTTCTATTCCATGACAACCAGCACAGTTGATCTGAAAGATAGCATTTCCTTGAACTGGGTTTCCTTTGAGGGAAAGGACATTCTTCACATAAGGATCGGAAGCTCGAACCATTTGCACACCAAAAATGCCCAAAGGAGCTGCTAGTAGTATCGCCAGAGCTAACAAGGCGATCCACTGTATTTGAGTTTCGGGTTTGGTAATTTGGTTATCCAAAAAGTTTGCCGTAGAAGTCGAGGTTACTAAAAGTTTTACATTTCCTACACATAGCTTAAAATTTCTTGATGGTGTCTGCAAGCACTAAATATAATTTTTTCCTGATGATTTATGGACTAAAAACATTGTCGAGGGCGGGATTCATCCTCAATTTGATAGAATGAACAGCAGCATCCTATATCAAACATTCGCTAACAGGAGATTTAAAGTGGTTGAACCCCTGCTCTCAGGTATTGTCCTTGGTCTGATTTTTGTCACCCTTTCCGGGCTATTTTACGCTGCCTATAGGCAATACAAGCGCCCCACCGAGTTGGGCGGTTAATATTTATCAGTAGAGATGCGAGGAATCGCATCTCTATTTTTGTATAAAGTTACTTATATTTTATAGTGGAACATATTTAAATAGCATATAATTTTAAAGGATTGCATTAAATTTAAAATTTGTATAAAAAGTTAGCGCTGTATTACCGTAAACCTTTTGGCGGCAAATTTTCCAATTGCTAATGATTGGAGGCTTCCAACCTTCGGGATTGTGTTCTACAGCTATTTCACCATTCACAGCTAATAAATTGTCATCAGCGATCGCTGCTAAAACAGGCTCATATAATCCACTAGCATAAGGCGGATCAAAGTAAATCTTCTCAAATTGTTTCCCTGATAACTTTTTTAACTGGTGAATGACATCACCTCGCAAAACTTGCCATTTTTGTTCACTACGGCTCACCTGTTGCCAGTTTTGCTGAATGATGGCACAGGCTCGGCTAGATTTTTCAATTCCTACTACTAAACTGGCTCCTCTACACAAAGCTTCTGCACCCATGGAACCACTACCAGTACACACATCTAGCCAGCGACAATCTACAATTTCCCCTTGCCAAATGTTGAATACTGCCTCCCTGACCCGCGCACTCGTGGGTCTGGTAGCTTGCCCTGGTAAAGTTTTAATTTGGCGATTCCCGTAAATTCTCAGTGTCATTGTTCATAAGTCATTGTTCATAAGTCATAAGTCATAAGTCAACAGTCAAGGGAAAAATCATGACAAAGGACAAACAACAAACGACAAAATCTCAAAGTTACAGTTGGATTATGCAGCAATTTTTTCGCGGACTTGTGCAACAAAATTAGACAGGATTTGCAACCCGATATTAGAAGATTTTTCCGGGTGGAATTGCACTGCTGTCAGGTTTTCATGGGCGATGGCGGCTGTGATGGTCTGAGAACCGTGAGTCACAGTGGCTGCACGTACTTGGGGGTCACTGGGGTCAACATAGTAAGAATGAACGAAATATACCCAGGGACTGGCTGGTAAATGCTCCCACAAAAGACTGTTTGGTTGGGTGAACTCTAGTTGGTTCCATCCCATATGAGGAATAGTAATCCCTGGTTCGGGTTGAAATCGGCGCACCTTTCCGGGGATGATTCCTAGCCCTGGTTGGGTTCCTTCCGCACTGGATTCAAATAAAATTTGCAATCCCAAACAGATACCTAAGAAGGGTTTACCAGACGAGATCGTATCTTTAATGGGTTGTTCTAAGCCGAGCGATCGCAGGTGTTGTACTGCTGGGTCAAATGCTCCCACCCCCGGTAATACAACTGCATCCGCCAGTTCTAAATCTTTAGCAGCATGAGTAATCTGAGGAGTTGCTCCTACTTTTTCTAAACCTTTGCAGACTGAGTGCAAATTTCCCATATCGTAATCTACGACTGCAATGACTGGCATTGACCTGCTCCTTGTAAGTTTATTATGGAGGGTGTTTCTATTCTAAATAATATTTCTTATGCGGAAAAGAATACTATTAACTTCTTTTGAGATTTGGTTGAGTGAGCAACAGTCGAATTCTTCTGATGATTTATTAATGGAAGTGATCAAAGTTCACGCCCTTCCTCATGATTTAAAATTTTTACGGCGTTTACCTGTGGATGCAGATCTGGCTAGTTCCCAAGTCAGGCAAAAAATTTCTCAACTCCAACCCAATTACATTATTTGTTGTGGTATGGCTGCTAGCCGGACAAAACTAAGTCTGGAAGCGGTTGCTAGCTGTGGGGAAAGTCTTTTGCAGACAACTGTTAATTTAGAGAAAATAGTAGCAGGTACAACAGTAGTTGAGATTAGCCACGACTGCGGTAAATTTGTTTGTGAGAGTCTTTACTATTCAGTTTTACATTACTTGTGCCAAAATAAACTGGCAACACCATGTATTTTTGTCCATGTTCCAGCGTTAAATCCAGATAATTTGCCGGTCATATTGGCTGATTTCTTATTAATTATTCACAATTTGGCACTTTTATCAAGTCGTTAGCGTCTCTAAGGTCAATATTCCTCTGGTTTTTATGTTTGATTTTTTACTCAGTTCTATAATCGCCCAATCAACACCTACTACCGCACCCGCGCCAGAAGCAATACAGCTTCAAGAAGTGCGTCCTTTACCGGGAAAACTGGATACTGTGCCTGTATTTAACAGCAATAGTCCAGAATTGGTATTAAACGAAGGAATTTTACTTTCTACTTTTCCCGCAGATGACAAGAAAACGCCAGCAGCACATTTAAATTATCCGTTTCAAGGGCGATTTGATGTTTTTGCCCACCATGTTGCTAAGGCTGAACCACCAGAGGATTTACGATCGCTCTATCTGGGGATCATGTTGCATAACCCCGGAACTGAACCAGTAAGAGTCAATATTTTGCAAGCAGCAAGTTATTTGAGTCAACCGGATGCACCATTTATTCAGTTACCATCTGTCAGTCAGAATATATTGGGTGATATTTTTGCCGGACCTGGCGATCGCGCTGTATCTGATATCTTAAGAGGAAGGCGGCAAGAAATTTTCCCACCCCAAATTGTCATTCCCCCAGGGAAAAATCAGATGTTATTAAATCTCCCTATTCCCGTCAAGGAACTGACACCACCTTTAAATGGCCGCTCTACCTTAATGCGGTTACACAGTAGTGGTACAGTTTATGCGGCTAGTATGGCTTTATTTGGGCGTCAAAATGAGGATGGTACTGAGGGTGAGCCTAGTTTAAAGGAGTGGGAAAATTTACTAAAAAGTGGAGAATTATCAACCCCACGGGATAGAGTCCCCACACCCCTAGAAGCAACTAAACAACCCCAAATTTATGGGCGTGTCGCCGGAGTGGCTCAAGGTTCTCAGTGGAAATCTTTAGTTTTAGATCATGCAGAAGCTAGATATTTGACAATTCCCAAAAGTGGGCAAGCATTTTCCTATCCTATAAGTAGTTTGCACGGCGGTACTTTAGGAACTACTCAAATTCAAGCAGCCCCCATGTTGGTGCGTTATCCTGATACCGCCTATCGCGCTCATGGCAACTATGGTATTCAATATAGTTTACATTTTCCCCTGCATAATAATACTGAAAATCATCAAACAGTTACTGTATCTCTACAAACGCCAATCAAAGAAGAGAATTTGCTAAAACAGGGCTTACGCTTCTTCACAACCACAGCACCCCAAGTATTCTTCCGGGGGTCAGTACGTTTACGTTATACAGATGACCGAGGTCACGCCAAAACTCAGTTTACCCATTTAGTCCAAAGGCGGGGTCAACCTGGAGAACCCTTGATATTATTGAATATGTCACCAGGCGATCGCAGATTGGTAGAAGTAGACTTGATCTATCCCCCAGATGCTACACCGCCCCAGGTATTAACGATATCAACTCAATAGACATCTCTTGACACTCCCACGGATAGAAGCACGTGGGATTCTTGCTTCACCCAGCCAACTGATCGAGAAAAGTTTCCTCATCTAAGCACCTGTGGGCAATGTATAATCTGGACGTAGTTTGATCCTTACCAATACAGATGCAAGAAAATTTTCTCACTGCTGTTTTTCTGCCCCTAGCTTTATTTATTATTATGTTGGGCATGGGATTATCTTTGACCATAGAGGACTTCCGGCGAGTTGTTATCTATCCTAAATCAGTGCTAATTGGCTTAGTTGCACAGTTAATTATTTTACCAATTGTCGGTTTTGGCATCGCCTCACTGTTTCCCCTGGAGCCAGCATTAGCCGTAGGTATAATGATTTTAGTAGCTTGCCCCGGTGGACCTACTTCTAACATGATTACACTCTTGGCCGGGGGAGATGTTGCTTTGTCCGTTACTCTCACAGCCATGAGTAGTTTAATTACGGTTTTTACTATTCCTCTGGTAGTGAATTTTTCAATGCAAGCATTTTTGGGAACGGGGACAACGCTACAGTTACCTTTTATCAATACTGTTTTGCAAATTGCAGTCATTACCCTTTTACCTATATCAATGGGAATGTTAATCAATCGCTATGCACCCGGAATAGCTACAAAAGCAGATAAACCGGTAAAGTGGCTGTCTTTATTTTTCCTGGCCCTGGTGATTACTGGGGTGCTGTTGCGGGAAAGAAATAATTTTATTTCCTATGTGATTGACGTGGGTTGGGTGACTCTGGTTTTAAATGTGCTAACAATGGCTTTGGGTTTTACCATCGCTACTTTAACCCAATTAGGTGAAAAAAGCGCTATAGCAATTACAGTGGAAGTAGGGATTCAAAGCGGAACTCTAGCGATCGCGATCGCCTCTTCCCCCACATTACTGAATAACCCCAGAATGGCTATTCCCGCGGCTATTTATAGTCTGCTGATGTTTGTCACTGGTATTGGGTTTGCGTCCTGGGTCAGTCGAAAACAAAAAATCATCTCAAAATAATGTCTTGGATAGAATTAAAAGTGAATACAACCCATGAGGGCGTAGATTGGTTTTGTACTCTCATAAGTGAAAGTATTGATATTAATAATATTTACATTAGTGAATATACCGAAGCAACTGCGGCTAATTCCCATTGGAGATTGACAATTCGCTTATATTTACCCTACGATTTCAGCGGGCGAGTAGGTTTAGAAAATATTGAGAATCTGCTTTACCCTTTGTATCGCACTGGAATGACCACAGCCATTGAGACTACTTTGGTTGAAAAAAAAATCACAGATGGGCCACAAGCACCTCTACATCAAATAGGCGATAAATTTATCATAGTTACTTCCAACACACCCCCTCAGTCTGAGATACCAGAGAAAATTCCCCTGAAAATACAGAAAACCCTCGCCTTCGGTAGCGGTTTGCATCCCACAACCATTCTCAGTCTCCGACTGCTAGAACGATACACAACCCCTCAAATGCAGGTGCTAGACTTTGGGTCAGGTTCAGGGATTTTGAGCGTAGCTATGGCGAAACTGGGAGCTAATGTCTTAGCTTTAGACAATGACAGCATAGCTGTACAAGCAACTCAGGAAACAGTAATTCTCAATGAAGTAGAGCAACAAGTCAAGGTAGTGTCCGGTAGTCTAGGGTGTGGCTGTCAACTAGGCCATTGGATGGGTGGAAACACTGTACATGATGGGTCACCAATTGCAGTAAAACAGACATTTGACCTAATAGTTGCCAATATTTTCGCACGGGTACATATTGCCCTTGCAGATGATTTTAGGCGATCGCTACGTCAGACTGAAACCCCAGCTGGGCTACTAATTACATCGGGGTTCACCACAGATCATGAAGAAAATGTTACCAAAGCCTTAAATACAGCCGGCTTTGAAGTGATAGACTGTGAACGATTAAACGAATGGGTCGCCCTTACCCACCAATATAATGCCTAATTCGTCCACTAGTTGCTCCAGTCTTGTTTCGGTAATTCAGACGGGTCTATCTATCTTGGAGAAGTTCCGCCCGAACGCCCCTACCTATCAAAGCTCAAAACTTAAACTGCTGTAGATGACTCCGGGGATTATAGGTACGTATAGCCCGAATTTTCTCATAGTATTCTCGTTCTTGTGAACTGAGATCCTTGGGAGGAACAATCGCCACTTTTACCAACTGATCACCACGTCCCCCCTTAGCTAAAGGCCAACCTTTCCCCCGCAACCGCAGGGATTGACCAGAACGGACTCCCGCAGGTAACTTGACATTTACAGAACCATCGGGAGTGGGGACATCTATTGAGGCTCCCAAGGTGGCTTCATCAGGGGTGATGGGAACTTCACACAGGAGATTATCACCTTCAAATTGGAAGAAAGAATGTGGTTGAAGTTCAACCTTTAAATATAAATCGCCCCGTTGTTGAGTCATGGGGTTCAATTGACCTTTACCCCGCACCCGTAGGCGAGTCCCAGTTTTAGCACCCGATGGGATGCGAACTTCAATAGTTTCGTTACCTAAACTAAAGCGTTTCTGCACACCAGTGAAGGCCTCGGCAAAAGTTAAAGTAATTGCAGCTTCTGAATCTTGACCTCCACCCCTACCAACATCTTGAAAACCAAAATCATTAAAGCCACCATAACCGCTGGGTCTGCCCGTGGAAGTACGATAAGAGTAGCCAGGCCTTCCACCACGGGGGCTAGGTCCACCAAAACGGCCTAATAACTCGTTGACAAATTCATCAAAACTCCCGTACTGACTGAAGTCAACACCACCCATATCCACACCAGGACCGCCGCTGGGGAAACCTTCCCCCACTTGTTTCCAGTATTGACCAAATTGGTCGTACTTCTTGCGCTTATCAACATCTGACAAAACTTCGTAGGCTTCATTGACTTCTTTAAACTTGGCCTCTGCTTGTTTGTTACCTGGATTGACATCGGGGTGATATTTACGAGCTAATTTCCGAAAAGCTTGTTTAATGTCTTCTGGACTGGCGGTTTTACTGATTCCCAAAATTGCGTAATAGTCTTTGAAATCGGTTGCAGCCATCTACCAGCCTCCTATAAAGTATTTTTTTTATGTTTTTGTCGTAAAGTGTGAAATTGGTTTTTTGCCCGGGAAAATCCCCAAGATAAAAAACTCTGATTTTAAATTAACAGACATTAAGGCAATTCAAGTGTGGTTCACGCTCACTCCAGCAGCGCAATTTCCGTACTCTCTGCTTTTAGAGAAAATAAATCAGCCGGTCTATTCCTTCTTCTAGACTAGGGGGCGCATCCCGGATTTGACGATACATTCTGAAAATGATTTCTTCGGGAACTTGACGCTGACGCTTTTGATTGCGTGCTAAACACAGCCAAACAGGGGTTCTCACCCATAATCCTGTAATGTGGGTAAAACCGACCCCCCGGGCTAAAGCGATGATTTCACCGCGCTGGCGTCTTCGAGCGTTGGTAGCATCGAAGATAGTTGTCTGATTGGCGGTTACTGCTTGTTGGAATTGCCGTTCTATTTCTCCCCAAATCAGCGGCCACGGACCCTGAGTTGCTTCCGAACCAAAAAGTTGCCCCCGAATCGCATCCGTTGAGATCAGCTGCATCTGGGGGCTTTGTGCCATTAATTGTTGCGCTAAAGTTGACTTTCCACTACCAGGAAGACCAATTAGTACAAATATTTGTGTCACTTTTTCTGCATCCGTTGTCAGTGGTCAATTAGTATTGAGTAATTATTTATGACCCATGACTAATGACCAATGACCAATCACTAAATTATTGTTCCGTCGGGAATTACAGCATTTTTCATCACTACAATAATGCCACTGCGGATGTAAAAGCCTTGATTTTCCCGTTCTGCTTCTTGCACGTTATCTTTATTGATGATTTTTACATCATGACCGATACGGGCATTCTTATCAACGATAGCACGGCGAATAATCGTGTCTGTGCCAATACCTACGGGAATGTTTCCTTTATCTAAGTTACATTGACGTTCTACAAAAGGTTGATAAAAGTCTGCCCCCATGAGGAGAGATTCTTCGATTACACAGCCAGATTCAATGCGCGATCGCACTCCTAAAACTGAATGCTGAATCCGACAATCTTTGAGAATACAACCCTCGCCAATAATCGACTCTGTGACTGTGCAATTTAACAGTTTACTTGGGGGTAAATAACGAGCGCGAGTGTAAATTGGTGCTTCTTCATCGTAGAAGCTAAACGGTGGTAAAGGTTGTTTAGTTAATGCTAAATTGGCATGATAAAAAGCATCAATTGTACCAATATCTTCCCAGTAATCATCAAATAAGTAAGCTTGAACATTGTAATCTTTACTGGCATCAGGAATAATTTCTTTGCCGAAATCAGTCCTTTCCAAAGATTCTTTCAACAACTTGATCAGAACATCTTTTTTAAAGACATAAATCCCCATGGAGGCGATGTAGGGTTGTAATTCGGCTTGGTCTGGTGATAATCCCAGCACTGTAGTATCGACCTGCATCTTATCTAATGCTTCGCCCTTGGGCTTTTCGCTAAAGTCAATCACCCTACCGGACTGGTCGATTTTCATTAAACCAAAGTCCGAAGCCCGGCTTTTATCTATGGGGATAACTGAAAGGGTAATATCAGCATTGGTTTCTTTATGGCGCTGGATAAACTGGCGGTAATCCATGCGGTATAGATGGTCTCCGGAGAGAATCAAATAATCTTCCGCATCCCATTCTTCCAATTGCCATAGGTACTGACGCACAGCATCAGCGGTACCTTGGAACCAGTTGGGGTTTTCTGGGGTTTGCTGTGCCGCTAGTACTTCCACAAACCCCTCGTTGAAGCCAGTAAAATTATAGGTACGGGCTATATGGCGATTCAAGGAGGTTGAGTTAAATTGTGTCAGCACATAGATTTTGTAGATTTCTGAGTTTATACAATTACTGACAGGAATATCTATTAAACGATACTTTCCTGCCACGGGTACTGCTGGTTTGGCACGTAGTTTCGTTAGGGGATAAAGACGAGTCCCCGCACCACCACCGAGAATGATTGCTAATACTTTTTTCACAGAGTTTCTCCCGACTGCCTTTTTAATATCACCTTAAGTTTAGGACTGTGTGAGACTGCTGGTAAGGGGGGATCACAGATTCATAATTAGTTAAGTTGACACAATTCTCTTGGTAATGAATGAATTACTTAGTATATATGTATGCAATATTACTATTGTTACTTAATCCTGGTAATATTGCTGTGATTGATTGCATACTCAAAAACTCTTAAAAACAAGGTTTTATTTTCTCTCAGCGTAGATAAATATTGATAAATTATGACACATTCAATTGACACTCAATTCAGTGTTATAAGTTATTCAAATTCTTTATGCTGAGGCGATACAAGTATCTTACATTACAGAATAAAGCCAGTAACTATAGTTGCTCCCACAACAGTTTCATGGTATTTGGTCAAAGTTTTAAAAGGGCTGGCAATTTTTGATCCAACCTACAATCAAACTATCAAATTTTTGCCTGGTCATTACCTATCATTGGAGAGAAAACGTCAAGTATAAAAAAATAATTCATGGAAATTCAAACACCAGACTGGGTTAAGCACGCTGTTTTTTACCAAATCTTTCCAGACCGCTTCGCCAGAAGCAAACAGTCTCACAAAGGACTGTTGCATAATCCCCGTTGGGAAGCTTGGGAAGCTATCCCCACACTCCAGGGTTACAAAGGTGGTGACCTATGGGGGATTATTGAGCAGTTAGACTATATCCAGGATTTAGGAATTAACGCTATTTATTTTACTCCCATTTTTCAATCAGCCAGTAATCACCGCTATCATACCCACGATTATTATCAGGTTGATCCATTGTTGGGGGGTAATCAAGCATTTAAGGAACTACTAGAGGCGGCTCATCAACGGAATATTAAAGTTGTGCTGGATGGGGTGTTTAACCATGCTAGTCGGGGGTTTTTCTTTTTCCACGATATTTTAGAAAATGGTCCTCATTCCCCTTGGGTGGATTGGTTCAAAATTACAGATTGGCCCCTGGCTGCTTATACAGGAGATTTACCGGCAAATTACGAGAGTTGGGCAGGTAATCGGGCTTTACCCCAGTTTAATCATGATAATCCTGAAGTACGGGAATACATCATGGAAATTGGCGAATATTGGCTGAGATTCGGCATTGATGGTTGGCGTTTAGATGTACCATTTGAAATCAAAACACCAGGGTTTTGGCAAGAATTCCGCCATCGCATCAAAGCCATTAATCCCCAAGCTTATATTGTCGGGGAAGTTTGGGGAGATTCCCGGGAATGGCTCGATGGTACCCAATTTGATGGCGTGATGAATTACCTATTCGCCGCCCCGACCATTGCCTTTACCGCGGGCGATCGCGTAGTTTTAGAACAGGTGCAAAGCCGCGACTATCAACCCTACCCACCCTTATTTGCTGCTGAATACGGGAGCAAAATCCAGGAATTACTCCAACTTTACCCTTGGGAAATTCAACTCACCCAACTTAATTTATTAGGTAGTCATGATACAGCCAGATTAATTACCATTGCAGGCGGCGACCAAGCTACTCTGGAATTAGCAACTTTACTATTACTCACCTTTCCTGGTGCGCCTAGTATCTATTATGGTGACGAAGTGGGTTTACCCGGAGGTATTGACCCTGACTCAAGACGTGGTTTTCCCTTAGAAGCTGATTGGAATCAACAAATCCTCAACATTCACCGCCAATTAATTACTTTACGCCACAAACACCCAGCCTTACGCACGGGGGACTACCAAGTTATCTTCGCCCAGGGAGAACTGTACATTTTTGCCCGGACTTTAGACACAGACAAACTCATGATTGCTGTTAACGCTGGGACAGCAAAGACAACAGCCAAATTAGATATTACCAGGTTACCGACTCAACCCAACCAGGTTGTATATGGTGCGGCGGAATTTGAGTGGCGTGGTGAGCAGTTTTCCTTAACTGTTCCTGGACGCACTGGCTGCATTCTGGGTTAAGTTCCCGCAACCATTGAGGTTACTGGTAATTCAACTGCTATATAAATCCTAGACAAGTCTAGACATTTATTTCTTACTTCAATGGGAGCATGGGAGCGGTTATCCCTCAGTAAGCTTTCAAGGTTTAGCCAACCTCGATAAGTTAATTGCTGCGTTTAAATCCCTGTCCATTGA